>NZ_JBHWDS010000010.1:0-1764 GCF_042734615.1 Kitasatospora sp. NPDC059646 | reverse complement strand
GGGCAGCTACTTTTTTTTAAACGACACCGCGACCGCCGACCCCTCTCACCCCCACAACCGGCTAAGTGGGCCGCCCCCCCCCGCCCCTCTTCCGCGTTCCCGCCGCTACAGCTCCGGGGTGTCCACCAGGTGCTCGGCGAGGAACCACACCTGGGTCTCGCCGCCGCGGATGATCTGCGACACCAGCAGGTCCTGGGTGCCGTCGTCACCGAGCTCCGCGGTGCGCGCGGCGGCGTCCCGGGCGTCGGTGAGGATCCGCTCGTGCGCGTCCAGCAGCCGCGACAGCATCGAGCGCACGTCGTCGATGCCGTCCGGCGGGCGCGGCACGCCGGTGATCTCGGCCGCGTGGCGCAGGTCGCCGACCGCGACCCCGCCGAGCATCTGCACCCGCTCGGCGAGCGCGTCGACCAGCTCCAGCTGCTCCTGGGCGTGCTTGTCGAACAGCAGGTGCAGCTGGTAGGCCGTCGGGCCGCGCATGCCCCAGTGGTACTTCTTGTAGAGCCCGTACAGGAACTGGGTGTCGGCGAGCACCCGGTTGAGGCGCTGCGCCGAGTACTGGCGCGCGTCGTGCGACAGCGCGATCGGCAGCTGCGTGACGGTGCCGAACTCCTGGACGGCGGGCCCGCGCTGGTGCAGGCGAGGCTGGCTGGACATGGTTCTCCCGGAAGTCGTCGCGATCAGGTCCGGATCAGCGTAGGAACCCCGGCCCCGCGGCCTGTCCCGTCCGCGCACGGGCTGCGGCCGCAGGGCGCACGGCGGCCGACGGACCGTCACGGCACTCTGGGACGAAGGGGTGTGCTCTCCCGGACGATCCGCCCGCGCCGTCCGCTCCTAGCGTGGGAGTCGTCCGCAAGACCGTTCCGAACGAAGGCAACTGCCATGCCGTACATCACCGTTGGCCAGGAGAACAGCACCACCGTCGACGTCTACTACGAGGACCACGGCACCGGGCAGCCGGTCGTCCTGATCCACGGGTTCCCGCTGAACGGGCACTCCTGGGAGCGTCAGGCCGCCGCCCTGCTCGACGCCGGCTACCGGGTCATCACCTACGACCGCCGCGGCTTCGGGCAGTCCTCGCAGCCGACCACCGGCTACGACTACGACACCTTCGCCGCCGACCTGAACACCGTGCTGGAGACCCTGGACGTGCGCGACGCCGTCCTGGTCGGCTTCTCGATGGGCACCGGCGAGGTCGCCCGCTACGTGTCCGCCTACGGTTCCGGCCGGGTCGCCAAGGTCGCCTTCCTGGCCTCGCTGGAGCCGTACCTGCTGCAGACCGAGGACAACCCGGAGGGCGCCGCCCCGAAGGAGTTCTTCGACGGCGTCATCGCCGCCGTGAAGGCCGACCGCTACGCCTACTACACCGAGTTCTTCGAGAACTTCTACAACCTGGACGAGAACCTCGGCACCCGGATCAGCGAGGAGGCCCTCCGCAACAGCTGGAACGTCGCCGCCGGCGGCGGCGCGTACGCGGCCTCGGCCGCGCCGTCCACCTGGTACACCGACTTCCGCGCCGACCTGCCGAAGATCGACGTGCCGGCGCTGATCCTGCACGGCACCGGCGACCGCATCCTGCCGGTCGAGAACACCGCCCGGCCGTTCCACCGCGCGCTGCCCGCCGCCGACTACGTGGAGATCGACGGCGCGCCGCACGGCCTGCTGTGGACCCACGCCGAGGAGGTGAACGCCGCACTGCTGGCGTTCCTCGCCAAGTAGTCCGGCCCGGCCGCGACCGACCCGCGCCCGGCGTCCGCACCCGCGGAC
>NZ_JBHWDS010000009.1:90049-182975 GCF_042734615.1 Kitasatospora sp. NPDC059646 | reverse complement strand
CCTCCCGGTCGGTGGTGGCATCGTCCGCGAAGCGACGGTCACCGGTCGCGTCGGGCACGTACTTCACACAGACAACGATCCTCAAGCTCACGGCCGCCTTCGTCCTTTCACGCGGGAGGGAACTCAGTACCCCCACTAGACCACACTCCGTGCCACGGATCCACTCCTCATGGAAGTGAGAGGGGCCTCAGTGTCTTCCGGCAGGGGAACTGAGTGTCAGCATCTCCCGGGATTCAGGCCTTGCGGCGCAGGCGGAGCGTCGAGTCGCGGTGCGGACGGGCGTCCGGGTCGGCGACAGGGTGCTCGGGGTGGTCGTGCCGGGCGTGCTCCTCGGCGCGCTCCACCGTCCAGGCGCCGGGGTCGAGTTGCAGGGAGGAGAGCATCTCGGCGGGGGTCGGGAAGTGCATCTCCGGGTGCGGGTGGTCGTGCCGGGCGGGGAAGGCGGCGTGGCTGACGATCAGCAGGGTGCCGCCGGGGGCGACCGCGGCGGCGGCCCGGCGCAGCACCCGCTCGCGCGGGAACTCGGCGGGGGAGTGCAGGAACTGGGCGGAGACCAGGTCGTAGGAGCCGGCCGGGAAAGCGTTTGCCAGGTCGGTGCGCTGCCAGCTGATCCGGTCCGCGACGCCTTCGACGGCGGCCCGGGCGGCGGCCCGGTCCAGGGCGACCCGGGAGATGTCGACGGCGGTCACCTGCCAGCCCTGCTGCGCCAGCCAGATGGCGTCGCCGCCCTCGCCGCAGCCCAGGTCGAGCGCGTGGCCGGGGGCCATGCCGGCGACCTCGCGGGTGAGCGCGGCGTTGGCCCGGCCGCTCCAGATCTGCTCGCTCTCGCCGTAGCGGCGCTCCCAGAACTCGACGGCCTCGACGGCGAGCCGGGTCTCCTCGGCGACCAGGTCGGCGTTGATCGCGGCGCCGGCCCGCAGCCCGTCCGCGGCGGCGACGGCGACCTGCGCCATCGGGTCGGCCAGATTGCCGGCCGCCCACACGCCGGGGACGCCGGTGGCGCCGGTCGGGTCGGTGGTGGCGATCCGCTCGCCGAGCTTGACGCCGTCGTGGACCAGGTCGGCCGGGACGAGGCCGAGGCCGTCCAGGAACGGGGCCCGCACCGTCAGCGCGGTGCCGACGGCCAGCGCGTCGCACTCGACCACGGTGCCGTCGGCCAGGCGCACGCCGGTGAGTGTGCCGGAATCGTCGGCGGGCAGCACGGCGGTGACCTCGCCGGGGTGCACGGTCACGCCGCGGGCGGCGAGTTCGCGCCGCTGCTGCTCGGTGAACGGCGCGGCGGTGTGGGCGAGCAGTGCGACGTCGGAGCTCCACTGGCGCCACAACAGCGCCTGGTGGACGGCGACGGCGGGCTCGGTGGCGAGCACGGCGATCCGGCGGTCGCGGACCTCCCAGCCGTGGCAGTACGGGCAGTGCAGCACCTGGCTGCCCCAGCGCTCGGCCAGGCCCGGCACGTCGGGCAGCACGTCGGTGGTGCCGGTCGCCAGCAGCAGCCGGCGGGCGTGCACGACGGTGCCGTCGGACAGTTCGGCGCGGAAGGCGCCGTCCGGCTGCGGGGTGACGGTGCGCACCTCGGCGTCGTGGAACTCGCCTCCGTACGAGGAGACTTCGGCCCGGCCGAGGGCGACCAGCCCGGCCGGCGGCAGGCCCTCCCGGGCGAGCAGGCCGTGGATGCCCTCGGCGGGGGCGTTGCGCGGCCGGCCGGCGTCGACGACCAGGACGGAGCGGCGGGCCCGGGCCAGGACCAGTGCGCCGCTCAGCCCGGCGGCGCCGCCGCCGACGACCAGGACGTCGTGGTGGCGCTCGGGCGCGTGCGCCCGGTCGGGCCGGTGCGGGTGCTCGTGGCGGTGCGGATCGCGATGCGTGGTGGTCATGGCTCGATGGTGCGACGCCCTCGCCGGATTGACAAAGAATGTTGCTGAGGCGGCAAATGGAGGGGTCGAACGGGAGCCGGACGCGAGGAGTGGCCGATGGGTGCGCAGCACGAGGACTTCGAGGCGGTGCTGACCGGCGTCGGGCCGCGGTTGCGGGCCATCCGGCAGCAGCGCGGCACGACGTTGGCGCAGCTTAGCGAGGAGACCGGCATCTCGGTCAGCACGCTGTCCCGGCTGGAGTCGGGCGGGCGCCGGCCCACCCTGGAGCTGCTGCTGCCGCTGGCCCGGGCGCACGGGGTGGCGCTGGACGAACTGGTGGACGCGCCGCCGACGGGCGATCCCCGGGTGCGGCTGCGCCCGTTCGTCCGGCACGGCTGGACGTACCTGCCGCTGGCCCGCAACCTCGGCGGGATGCAGGCGTACAAGATGATCGTCCCGCCGGGTGCTCGGGAGGAGGCCGAGCAGCGCACCCATGACGGCCACGAGTGGCTGTACGTGCTGTCGGGGCAGCTGCGGCTGCGGCTCGGCGAGCACGACGTGGTGCTGAAGGCGGGCGAGGCCGCCGAGTTCGACACCCGCACGCCGCACGTGTTCACCAACGCGGGATCGACGCCGGTGGAGTTCCTGAGCCTGTTCGGCCCGCAGGGCGAGCGGGTGCACGTGCGGGCCCGGACGACCGGCGGAGGTTCCGGCAAAGGCACCTGACAGCCGGTCACGGCGCAGCGCCGCGCCCCGGGGAGGGCGCGGCGCCGAGGTGCCGGTGGCGGAGCGTCAGTTGACCAGGACGGTGCCGCCGTTGGCGGTGTCCTTGACGGGGCCGTACGCCGCCGAGAAGTACACGGTCGGGAAGCAGATGCTCGGGCCGCTGGCCTTGGTGAGCGTCTGGTTGACGAGGGAGATCTGCGGCGGGGTGTTGGTGGCGTTGCCGTTCAGGGTCGCCGCGCTGGAGCGGAAGGTGCAGGTGGCGGTGCCGGCCAGGGTCTTGAGGACGGCGGTCGCCTGGATGACGCTGCCCGCCGCGGGGGCGAGCGTGACCGGGAAGCCGGCCGTGTCGCTGATGCTCAGCGTGTAGGGCAGGTTGTCCATCGTCAGGCTGCTCACGCCGGTGACGCCGACCACGTTGGAGGTGCAGCCGGAGAAGGTCAGGGTGGTGACCGGGCCGGACGCGGTGCCGCTGACGGTGGGGCTGACGGACGGGTTGGCGGCCACGCTGCCGCCGATGTGGGAGGCGGTGCACTTGACGCCGGTGGTGCCGGTCGGGGTGCTGTACATGGTGGCCACGGTGCCGGAGACCAGGTCGGCGGAGAGCGGGTCTCCGACGTTCACGGGGGCGCCGATGTCCGTGTACAGGAGGGGCCCGCTGACGGTGGCGCCGGCGGGGCCGGCCTGCAGGGCGACCAGGGCGGTGGCGGCGGCCAGGGCGGCGGCGCCGGCGAAGAGGCGGTTGCGCACGAGGGTTCCTTCCGGTGGGTGGGGCATCCGGTGGGTGGGGGCGGTCCCCGGCCCGGTGGCCGGGGCGCGGCTCCGGTGGTGCGGAGCGCGTGCCCGCCCGCGGTGGGGCGGGCACGAGTCGGTGGGGGATCGGGCGGTGCGCCGCGCGGGACGGGTCAGCGTCCGGTGGGGTACGGCGGCGCGGCGTCACCGCCCGGGCCGGTGGCCGGCGCCGGGCGCGGCGGTCAGTGCGCCGCGCTGTCGCTCAGCGCGGCGGTCAGGTCGGCGAGGTTGTCGTCCAGCACGAAGGACGCGTTGGTCTGCGCGAAGCTGACCGAGTTCTTGCCGGGCGCGGCGGGCAGGTTCATGGTCCAGTTGATGATCTGGTTGAGCGAGCCGAGCAGGCCGCAGCCGTTGGCGCCGGGCACCTTGAAGGTGTTGTCGACCAGGTTGGCGTTGTTCTCCGAGATCACCAGCGCGTTGTGGCCGTTGGGGTCCATGGTGAAGTCGATCGTCCCCGGGTCGCCGGTCATGGGGGCGGCCGGCGCGGGCGGGGCGGTGGTGCCGGTGGTCGGCTTGAGGATCAGCGGCGCGGAGTTCGAGCCGACGTAGCAGTCCGGGCCGAACAGGGCGTTGAACAGGTGCAGCTTGATCGGCAGTTGGAAGACGGGGTAGGGCTCGCCGGTGGCCATCGGCGTGAAGGCGGTGACCGGGCCCGCCTGTTCGACCTGCGCGAAGACGCTGGTGATGCCGGGCAGGAAGTTCTGGATGCCGGGGATGGTGATCTCCACCATCGGCGCGCTCATCAGCGGCGCGTTGGTCGGCGGCACCACCTTGTACTGGTTGGCGGTGGTGCCGTCCGGGAAGGTCACCGAGGGCGCGGACTTGTCCCAGTAGAAGCCGAACTGCAGCTTGATCGGCGAGTTGAACGGCACCACGGTGCTGCCCAGGGTGAACTTGCCGCCGTTGGTCACCGACACCAGGCAGCCGACCTGGAGGTTCTCCGGGTCGGCCATGGCCGGCGCGGCCAGCGGGCAGTTGCCCATGCCGGTGTACGGCCCGCCGGGCGCGGCGGCGGACGCCGGAACGGTGCCGGCCAGCAGTGCGGCACCGGCCAGCGCGGCCGGTACGGCGAGGCGGCCGAGCTTCCGCCGGGAGCCGGCGCGGTGGGCGGGGCGGTCGGAGCTGCTGGCGGAGCGGTCCGGCGGGGTGCGGCGCATGATGGGGGGACTCCTCACGGCAAAGGGGGGTGGGGTGGCGTGCCCGTGCTGGACGCGCCAACGGCGGTGCGGTGTACGGGTGTTCGGCGAGCGGCCCGGTCGCTCGACGCCACGAGCGACCGGGCCGGAAGGCGCACGACTGCCACCGTTCCGCCGGGGCGGAGCGTGGTACCGGGGGCGGCGCCCGGGGATCGGTGGGGCGCCGCACGGCGGGGCGACAGGGAACCCGGGGCTGCGTCCGACAGCGCCGTGTTACCGCCGGGTACATCGCAAATTTCTAGGCGGGCCCGATGGCAACGTCAAGAAGGCGTGCGGAAGTTGGCAGGCCGGTGAGTGTAGTTCGGAACAGCTGTCGCCCCAAGTGGCACACGAGTCACAGGAGTTGACTACTCCTCAGATGTGTGGGGACGGTGCGCGAAGTATTGACCCGCCATGTACCCCGGGGTAACTTCCAGTCAGCTCGCAGGGTATGAGAAAGATCGTCAACTGCACTCCTGCGTACGACCGTTGGCGCATCCGTCCACGCCAGGAACTCAGCACAGGCGAGCCGCGCATCCCCCACCCGAACCCTCTGGAGCTGCACATGGCCCACTCCGCAGAACAGCCCGCCGCCACCCCCACCGGGCGCGGCCGGGTCCGGCTGCGCCGAGCCGCACTGATGGCGATACCCGCCTGCGTGACTGCCGGCGTCCTGGTGACCCTGACCGCGCAGAACGTCCTCGCCACCCAGTTCGCCATCTCCGGCATGGCCTTCGAGGTCACCGCAGACCGTCTGGAAGGCAGCGGGTTCGAGCAGTTCGGCACCCTCGACAACATGATCGAGAACAGCCCCAACGCCGGCGACACCGGCGGCCAGCTGTTCCTGATCCAGACCGTGGTCAAGAAGGCCTCGCTGACCAAGCTCTGCCAGAGCGTCAACCTGGGCGGCATCAACCTGCTGATCACGGCCGGCGACAACGGCACCCCCGTCACCGCCGAGAACCTCAGCACCGACTCCGACCTGATGAGCGGCAACGCCGAGTTCAACAACATCGAGGTCGGCCGCGACGCCAGCACCTACGACAAGGCCGGAGTCGCCGGCCCGCCCGGAATGTTCGGCCAGCAGGCCGACACGGTGGCGGTCAGCAACTTCCGCCAGCAGAACTACGCCACCACCGCCGGAACCTTCCGGCTGCCCAACATGCACCTCAGCTTCAGCGCCAATGGCTGCTGAGTTCGACTCGGCACCGGACCGGGCGGCCGAGCACCCCGCGGCCGCCCGGCCCACCGGCCCCGAGCACCCCACCGGCCCCGAGGACACCGGCAGCGCCGAGCACCCCGGCGGCGCCGAGCGCTCCGCCAACCCCTGGCACCCCGCCGACCCCGGGCCCCCCGCCGTGGACGCCCAGCCGCCCGCCGCCGCCCGAACCGGCTTCGCCGGGTGGCGCGACCGCCGACCCTTCTGGGGCGGCGTGCTGGTCGCGCTGGCCGGTGCCGAGATCCTGTTCACCGAGAAGGCCCCGATGCGGATGGTCATCCGCATCGGACTGCTCGGCCTGGCCGGCTACATCATCCCGATCCTGATGGTGCTCTGCGGCCTGCTCCTCATCTTCCACCCCGTCCAACGGCTGTTCTACTCCCTGGTTGCGGTCCTCGCGACCCTCGGAAGCTGGATCACCTCCAACATCGGAGGCTTCTTCATCGGCCTGCTGCTCGGACTGGTCGGCAGCACCCTCGCCTTCGGCTGGATGCCCGACCAGCCCCTCAGCAAGCGCAAGGCACGCCGCGCCGCAGCACGCCGAGCGACCCCGGCCTGACCGGGGCGGCCCGCGGCGGAGGAGCGTGGCCTCCGCCGCGCGGACCGTCCGCGGCCCCCGCACACCGAGCGGTCGGGGGCCGCGGACGGCAGCCACTCCCCGGTCCGGCACGCGCACGGCACTCCGGTGTACGGCGTACGCACCGGACCCGCCGGTCGCTTGGTAGTTTGGCCCGAGGGCGGCCCAGCAGCGGCCGGGCGAACGGAACGGGACGGTCCGGGTGCGAGTACTGCCGTGCGGGAGCGACGCCGTCCTGATCGAGGTCGACACCGCCGACCAGGTCCAGCAACTGCACGGTGCACTGCGCACCGCACCACCCACCGGCGTGACCGAACTCGTCCCCGCCGCCCGCACCGTGCTGGTCCGCTTCGACCCCCGCAGCACCGACCCGCAGCGCCTGCGCACCGCCCTCGCCGCGCTGCCGCCCACCGCCGCCGCGGCCGCCGAACCGGCCGACACCGTCCGCATCCCCGTCCGCTACGACGGACCCGACCTCGCCGACGTCGCCCGACGCACCGGACTGACGGAACGCCAGGTGATCGAACGTCACACCGCCGCGCACTACCGCGTCGCGTTCTGCGGATTCTCCCCCGGCTTCGCCTACCTCACCGGCCTCGACCCGCGGCTGCGCCTGCCCCGCCGGGCCGAACCCCGGACCAAGGTGCCCGCCGGAGCCGTCGCCGTCGCCGACGAGTACACCGGCGTCTACCCCAGCCCCTCGCCCGGCGGCTGGCACCTGCTCGGCAGCACCGACCTCACCCTGTGGGACGCCACCGCCGACCCGCCCACCCGGCTGCGCCCCGGCACCGCCGTCCGCTTCGTCGAACAGGCCGAGGGGGCGGACCATGACACGCGGTGAACTGCTCGTCGTCCGGGCCGGCTTCGGCGCCACCGTGCAGGACCTCGGACGCCCCGGCCTGGCCGCACTCGGCGTCGGCCGGGCCGGCGCCGCCGACCGCGACGCGCTGCGGCTCGCCAACCGGCTGGTCGGCAACCCCGAGAACGCCGCCGGCATCGAAGCCCCGATGGGCGGCATCGAACTCGCCTTCCCCCGCACCACCACCTGCGCACTCGCCGGCGCCGACTGCCCCGCCTGGATCGACGCCCGCCCCGCCGGAACCCGCGCCCCCCTGCGCGTCCCCGCCGGCGCCCGGCTGCGCCTGGGCACCCCCACCCGCGGCCTGCGGGTCTACCTCGCCGTCCGCGGCGGCCTGGACGTCCCCCCGGTGCTCGGCTCCCGCGCCACCGACACCATCGCCGGACTCGGCCCCGCCCGGCTGGCGACCGGTCAACTGCTGCCGCTCGGCGACGCCGCCACCGGCTGGCCCACCGCCGACCTCGCCCCCCAACCCGCCCCCGCCGAGCGCACCGTGCTGCACGTGCTGCCCGGCCCGCGCGACGACTGGTTCACCGCCGGCGCGCTGCGCACCCTGCTCACCGAGCCCTACACCGTCACGCCCGACAGCGACCGGGTCGGCATGCGGCTCGACGGCCCCGCGCTGGAGCGCGCCAGGACCGGCGAACTCCCCTCCGAGGGCATGGTCGGCGGCGCGCTCCAAGTGCCGCCCACCGGGCGGCCGATCCTGTTCCTGGCCGACCACCCCGTCACCGGCGGCTACCCCGTCGTCGCAGTGGTCCGCCGCGAGGACCTCGGCGCCGCCGCGCAGGCCCGCCCCGGCGACACCCTGCACTTCCGGCGCGCCTGAACTGGGGCCCTGATCAACCCAGTTGCACGGTGTGCGCCCATTCCGGCGGCCGGTCGGGCCGGTAGTCGGGATCGTGCTCGTCGACGCCGGCCGGGCGGCGGAACAGGCCGACCACGGTGCGACAGGGCGGGCGGCGGGCCGGCCACGCCGTCTGGCCGTCCGTCAGCACCACCACCACGTCCGGCGGCGGGCTCGACCGCAGGGCCGCCGCGAACCCCTCCCGCAGATCCGTGCCGCCGCCCCCCACCAGCGTCAACCCGCCCTCCACACCGATCCGCTGGACCTGCTGGGCGGCGGCGTCGCAGGACACCACCGAGAGCAGCTCGCGCCGCCCGCCGAGCGTCCGGGCGATCGCCGCGACCTCCAGCAGAGCGGTGCCCAGCTCCTGATCGCCGACCGAACCGGAGGTGTCCACCACCACGGCCACGCGCGGCAGTTGATGGCGCAGCGAGGGCAGCACCACACCCGGCAGCGCGGTGGCGCGGCGCGCCGGGCGGCCGTACGTGTAGTCCGAGCCCGCGCCCGCGCCGGCCACCGCCGAACGCACCGCCGCCCCCAGCAACTCCCGCCACGGCTGCGGGGGATGGAACGCCTCCCGGGCCCAGCGCCGCCAGCCCGCCGGGGCGTCGCCCGGCCGACCGAGAATGCCCTCGGCGACCCGGAACCGGACCAGGTCGCGCTCGTGCTCCCGCAGCGCCCGCGCACCGTCCGGGCCGAGCTCCCACTCCCGGTCCAGGCCGTCCGCGCCGCTGCCGCACTCCAGCCAGGTGACCGGCTCGGTGCGCGCACCGAGCGTGAACATCGGCAGGTAGTCCTCCAGCAGCAGGTTCGGCGGCAGGCCGAGGGACGCCGGGTAGGCGGCGTCCCGGGGCGGGACCAGGCCGTCGCCGAACGCGTCGTCGTTGATCTCGCAGTCCGCCGCGAGGTTGATCCGCAACCGGTCGCCCGGCGTGTCCCAGCCGTACCTGCGCATCGCCCGGTCGGCCCGGCGGGCATGGTCGCGCAGCAGGTGGGAGACCTCGTGCACCCAGACCGAGGCGAGCACCTCCTCCGAGCGGGCGGCGACGAACGAGGGCGAGACGTAGCAGCGCCAGTACCGGTCCACCGCCATGGTCGGCACCCGCGCCGACTCGACCACCTGCATGGCGAACAGCGCCGTGGCCAGGTACGGCCGGGCCCGCACCGCCAGCAGGCGCGCCGCGTACAGCTTCGCCAGGTCCAGCGGCGGCCCGACCGGGCGGCGCAGGTCCGGCATCGCCGGGGCGGGCCGGGGCGGCGGCGGGCCCGGCTTCGGCCGGCCGGGTCGCGGCGCGGGCGGGCCCGGCCTCGGGGGGCCGGCCTTCGGAGCTGCGGGCGCCGGGCGCTCCGAGGGGGCGCTCATCGGCGGCCCGCCCGGGCAGCGGCGGGGACCCGGGCGGCGGCCCGGTCGGCGCGCCGGGACAGCTCCAGCGCGCCCGCGAACCGCTCGATCAACTCCGGCACCTCCCAGTCGGGTTGACGCAGCGCGACGAGCGTGGTGACGGGCACCACCAGCACGTCCGGGGTGCCGGTCTGCAGGGCGCGGGCCATCAACGTCCATGCGGCGTCCCAGCGTTGCCGGGACGGCCGCGAACGGACGGCGGCGACCACGGCGTCCAGCGCCACCTGCCGCAGATCGCCGCGCTCGGGCAGGACGGCCGTCTCCGGAACGGCGAGCAGGTCCTCCGGCGCGGGCAGGTCCATCCGGTCGACGGCGGCCAGCAGTTCGAGCCCCGGGCCGTCCCCGACCGTGCCGCGCACCAGCATCGACAGCACCTCGCGGGACGAGCCGGCGGCCGAACCGAAAGCGAGCAGCCGCACCGTCATCTCCCAGCTGCGCGGCGACGGCCAGGCCCTGCCGCGCCGGGTCTCGGCGGCCGGCAGCCGGTGCGTCAACTCGGGCCGGACCGTCAGCAGATCGCACACCGCGCGGCGGGCGAACCCGACGGCGGCGGGCAGCTTCCCGGCGTCCAGCCGGGGCAGCTCGGCGCGCGGCCACACCCCGCCGAGACCACGCACCACCACCTGCGGATCGTGCACCCAGTCCAGGTGGACGAATCGGTTGGCCAGCGGCGCACTCAGCTCCCAGCCGTCGGCGGCCGAGGCGCGCGGATTGGCCGCCGCCACGATCCGTACGCCCGGCGGGAGTCGGAGCGCACCGATCCGGCGCTCCAGGACGAGGCGGAGCAGCGCCGCCTGCACGGCGGGCGGGGCGGTGGACAGCTCGTCGAGGAACAGCAGTCCGCGACCCTGCCGCACCAACCGCACCGCCCAGTCCGGCGGCGCGAGCGGCACGCCCTCGGCGGCCGGGTCCGCCCCGATCACCGGCAGGCCGGAGAAGTCGGAGGGCTCGTGCACGCTGGCGATCACCGTGGTGAGCGGCAGGTCGAGCTCGACGGCGAGCTGGTTCAGGGCGGCGGTCTTGCCGATGCCGGGTTCTCCCCACAGGAGCACCGGGAGGTCGGCGGCGACAGCCAGTGTGAGGGCCTCGACCTGGAGGTCCTGTCGGGGTTCGGTGGCGGACTCGGCGAGCAGCGCCAGCAGGTGGTCGGCGACGGCGAGTTGGGCGGTGGAAGGCATGGTGATCACCTGGGGTGTGAGGAGTGGGACCTGCGGGGACGCGGGGCGGTCAGTGGTGGGCGGTGTTGCAGTGGCTGTCGTCGGCGGTGCCGGGGTGAGCGGTCTGCATGGGCAGAGCGGGCTTCGGGAGGGTGAGTTGGGTGGAGGAGGGCGGGCGGGGTCGTCGGATGGCGTGGTGCGCGTCGGTGGTCCTGCCGGTGCCGGGCCGGCCCGATCGGGGGACGGGGAGGTCGGAGTCAGTGGTGGGCGGGGTGCGGGGCGGTGTTCCAGTGGCTGTCGTCGGCGGTGGTCGGGGTGGGCAAAGGGGGCTCCTGGGGCGTGAGTCGGGTGGTTGAGGGCAGGGGGGATCGCCTCGGGTGGGCGGGGCGGTGTCCGAGGGGTGGTGGGGGAGTCGGGTTCAGGGGCGGTGGCGGAAGCTGCAGCAGCGGCACTTGCGGCCGCGGGGTGGGCGGGGCCGGTACGGATGGCCGTTCGGGTGGGGGGAGAGGGGGGCGGAGGTGCGGGCGTGGTGGAGGCCGGCCCGGTGCAGGGCTGCGAGGTCGTGGCGGTGGTCGTCGTCGGTGAGGCGGTCGGCGAGCGGGCCGTCACGCAGAGGCGTGTCGTCGCCGATCAGTTGACGGATGGTGGCGAGTGCGCCGGCCCGGTCGCCGTGCAGCAGGCGTTGCACGATGGCGTCCAGGGCGTCGGGCTGCCGGTGGGCGCGGTCGATGGTCTGCAGGCAGGGAATCGGTGGCCCGCCGAATGCCAACAGCAGTTCTTCGCGGCGTAGTTGGTCCGCAGGATGGTCGAGCGCGGTGAGCCGGCCGTCGACCAGGGCCACCCGGTGCCGGGCTCCCCGGCAGTCCACCAGCAGCGGATCCGCCGGGGACGGCGGCGCGGCCCGGACCGCCCGGTGGCCTGGCACCAGCGCCGCCGCGACCAGCGGGTGCAACCGGTCCGCCTCCACCGCCCCGGAGCGCAGCAGCCACAGGTCGGGCGGCGCCCAGGTGGCAGCGTCCGGGAGCACGGCGGCCTCGCCCGGCGCGCGCAGTTCCGCGTCCACCGGCCCGCCGCCGGGGCGGAGGACCAGGAACCGGCGCGCCGCCAGCCGTACCGCGACCGGCGCGTCGGGCGGCAGCCCGTCCGCCGTCCGCAGCAGCCCCGCCTCGAACTCCCAGACCGGCTCGGCCGACCGAGGATCAGTCAGCGCGGCGGTGCGGGACGCGAGTTCGGGGGCGCGGCGGACGTCCCACAGGTGGCGGTGCAGGTCGAGGCGGAAGCGTGGCTGCGGGCGTGGGCCGGCGTCCGGCCACAGGGCCAGGCTCACCCGCTGGCCCGCCGCCGCGCGGGGCGGGGCGGTGCGGGCGACCAGCTGGAACGCCGCCGGACCGTCCCGCGGGTAGCGGGCCAGGGCGGCGCTCAGGTTCGGCCGCAGCAGCCCGTCGGGGGCCGTCCGGGGCAGGTGCCAGCGCAGGAGGTCCGGAGCCAAGTGCCGCAGGTCGTCGCGCAGTTGGGCGGCCAGCTCGGAGCCGTGCGTGCGGGCCAGGGCCCGGACGTCCAGCTCCACGTCGAACCGGGCTGCTGCACAGGCACCGCCCCAGTCGCCCAGCTCGCGGCGGGCGGTGGCGGTCTCGATCATGGCCGGGGGAACGGCGAAGCGCCGTACGCGCGGCCAGAAGCAGGTACGAGTGTCCTCGTCCGTCGGTGAAGTGTGGTGCATCAGCACTCACTTCGGGCGGACGGGACCTCCAATCCACGAGTAGTCATCGGCGGTGATCGTAGCGGCTGTCGCGGCGTGCTGTCAGCCCCATTCGGCGGCGGGGGCCGGCGGCGTAGGGTGGGCGGAGGAGATCCAGCGGGGAACCGGGGCGGGAGGTGCTCGGCGGTGGCAGGTGGGTGGCGGCCGGTCCAGGCGGTGCGGCGGAGGCTGCTGCGGGAGATCAATTCGACGGTGCACGGCGCCGATCTGCACCTGGAGCGCTACGACCGGCCGCCCGGCGATCCGGGCCTGTTCGGGGCGTCCAGCGTGGTGTGGCGGGTGCACGAGCACCCGGCCGGAATGCTGGTCGGCGGGTTCGCCGCACTGATGCTGCAGTCGCTGCACCCGGTGGCGATGCGCGCCGTCGCCGAGCATTCCGACTACCGCAACGACCCGACGGGCCGCCTGCACCGCACCGCGCGGTTCGTGTCCACCACCACGCTCGGCTCGTCCGCCGCCGCCGAGGCCGCGATCGAGGGCGTGCGCCGCATCCACCGCCACGTCCGCGGCTTCGACGCGGCCGGGCGGCCGTACCGGGCCGACGAGCCGGAACTGCTCTGCTGGGTGCACACGGCGGAGGTGTCGTGCTTCCTGATGGGCCATCAGGTCTTCGCCGGCAGCGGTCGTCTGACCGATGACGCGTGCGACGCCTACCTGTCCGAGGTCGCGCTGATCGGCGAGCTGCTCGGCGCCGACGGGGTGCCCGGCTCACGGGCCGAGCTGGCCCGCTACCTGGCCCGGGTGCGGGGCGAACTGCGGGCCGGCCCCGAGGCGTTGGAGGCCGTCGCGCTGCTGCGCGGTTTCGGCCGGACCGGGCGCGAGCGGCTCGCGGTGCGGGTGCTCACCAACGCGGCGGTCGGGCTGCTGCCCGGCTGGGCCCGCCGCGAGCTCGGCATCCGCCGGCCGTGGGCGGTCCGCCGGCTCTGGGACCGGCCGCTGGCCCGGGCGCTCGGCGCGGTGATGGTGTGGGCCTGCGGACTGTCGCCGATCCGCGCCGCCGCCCACGCGCGGGCGGCGGCGCCCCGGGTCCCGGTCACCGGCTGACAGCGGGCAGCACGGGCCCGCTCGACGCGGCACGGGAAGCGCGGCCCGGGAAGCGCCGCTCGTGAAGGGGCGATGACAACGGGAAGCGGCCGTCGTCCGGGGCTGGGTCCGGACGACGGCCGCTCGAAACATCGTCGGTGTTCGGGGTTCGGCGCTGCGGGGAACGCGGCGGGCCTCAGTACTGGGGCCGACGGCCGTGGTTCGCCTTGCGCCTGGCGCGGGCCTTCTTCTTGCGGCGTCGCTTGGACGACATGGCCACACTCTCCTCTCGCGGCGGTGGACAACGACCCCCCGTCCACCGTGCGCCCGCCGCCCGGAAGTTGCCAGCCGGCCCCGGGGACGCGGTGTGCTCCGGCCGACACGCCCAGGAATGGCCGGGTGCCGCGGCGGGCAGGGACGCACCATGGAGACAGGGGGCCGATCACAGCCGCGGGAGGCGAGATGTCGCACCACACGCACGGAGACCACGACGCACCGGCCGACGAGTGGCCGCCCACCGAGACCCCGGAGGCGCGGATGACCGCGGAGGGCTCGCCGCCCCCGCCGGACGAGTCGGAGAAGACCGTGGAGGACGGTCCGGAGTTCGCCGTCCCGGTCTCCTCGCCGCCGGAGCCCGAGGAGGACTGACCGCAGCGGCGCGGACACGGGCGGCGACCGCGCGGCTGTCGGGGAGCGCCGCGGGACGAGCCGCAGGCGGCCCGCCAGGACGCGGAACGGAGGGCGGTTCGGACGGCGGATCGGGGTTACACGGACGGCACACCCGTTCGTCCGTTGATCCGATCGTCCGACACAAGGAGCATCCGATGACCGTGATCTCCCGCCTGCCCGGAGCCGTCGAGGAGGAGTGGGACTGGCAGCTGCAGGGCGCCTGCCGGGCCGCCGACTCCCGGCTGTTCTTCCACCCGCCCGGCGAACGCGGCCAGGCCCACGACGACCGCGACCGCGCCGCCAAGGCAGTCTGCGCCCGCTGCCCCGTCCGGGAACGCTGCCTGCGGCACGCCCTCGCCACCCGGGAGCGCTACGGGGTCTGGGGCGGCCGCACCGAGGAGGAGCGGCAGCACATCCTGCGCCGCCGGCGGCGCAATCGCAGCAGGTGAGTCCACGCCTCCGGGCCGGGCCCCCGCCGGACCGCCGAAAGCGGCCCCCGACCATCGGGGGCCGCTTTCGTGGCACCGGGCTGCTCGGCGGAGTCGGGCCCTTGGCACGGCAGAGCGGTTCTCGCGGTGCGAGCCGTACTCGCGGTGCCGAGCGTTCTCCCCGCGCCGGGGATCCGTCGGCGCGGGGCGAACCGCCTGTGCGCCGAGAGGCGGGCGGCGGCTCAGGCCAGCAGCCGGGAGGCGTCGATCTCCGCCCAGATGGACTTGCCCTGGGCGTGCAGCTCGGAGCCCCAGCGGTCGGCGGTGTGCTGCACGATGTACAGGCCGTGGCCGCCGGGCAGGCCGGGGCGGTGCGGGGTGCGCAGCGCGGGCAGGACGGAGGAGGCGTCGGAGACCTCGATCCGGAGCCGGGCGGGGGTGGCGTCCAGCACGAGTTCGAGCGGGCCGCCGGCGTGCAGCATGGCGTTGCCGACGAGTTCGGCGACCAGGAGCACCACGTCCTCGCCGAGGTCGGCGTCGGGCGGGGTGGACCAGGACCAGTCGCCGAGCGCCTCGGTGGTGAACGCGCGGGCCCGGGCCACCGGGCGGGGGACGCCCGCCAGCCGGAGCCGGCGGCGCTGGCCGCCGGGAGGCAGGGCCGCGCCGGCGTCCGGGCGGTCGCCGTCCAGGGTTCCCCGGCTGGGCGTCACGGGCGGGTTCCCTTCGGTCTCGGCGGCAGGCTCACGGGTCGGTTTCCCGACCGGGGCCGGATTATGCCTGGTGCGGTGCACGGCACGCGGCGGGCGGGCCTCACCGGTCGGCGGGGAGGGCCGCATCCACGGTGTCGTGGATGGTGAACACGGCCTTCGCGCCGGTCAGTTCGAGCAGGTGCCGGACCGGACCGGAGAGCGCCGCGAGGTGGAACGGCAGATCGGCCTCGGCGGCGGCCATCCGGGTCTGCAGCAGCAGGTTCAGCCCGGAGGAGTCGCAGAAGTCGACCCGGCCCAGGTCGACGACCAGGGACCGGGGGCGCTGGGCCAGCAGGTGGTCCAGCGCCTCGCGGGCGGGCTCCAGGGTCTCGATGTCCAGATCGCCCGACAGCGTGCACACCGCCGCGTTCGACGGCGTGCGCCGGACCTCCACCGCCAGGGGCGCCACGGGCATGTTCTCGGCTGGCATCCTCGTCCTGTTCCCTCGACCGATCTGGTTCGACCTTACGCATGGCGGGCGCGGCGGTCGATACGGGGTACCCGGTGCGGTGGCGCGGTCAGCCGGAGGCCGCCGGGTACCCCGTGGTTGACGGACCGTCAGATCGCGTCGGCGGCCAGGCCGTTGCGCAGCTTGGCCAGCGTGCGGGACAGCAGCCGCGAGACGTGCATCTGGGACAGGCCGAGGCGGGCGCCGATCTGGGACTGGGTGAGGTCCTCGGTGAAGCGCATCGACAGGATCAGCCGCTCCCGCTCGGGCAGCTCGGCGATCAGCGGCTTCAGCGCCACCAGGTTCTCCACCAGCCCGTACCCGCCGTCGACGTGTCCGAGCCGTTCGGCGGGCTGCTGCCCGTCGCCCTCGCCCGGGGCGGTCAGGTCGAGGGAGCCGGCGGTGTGCGCGTTGGCGGCGGTCAGGCCCTCGATCACCTCCTCCTCGGGCAGCGACATGTACTCGGCGAGGTCGGCGACGGTCGGCTCGCGGTCCAGCGTCTGGGCCAGCGCGTCCTGCGCCTTGGCGAGGTCCAGGCGCAGCTCCTGGAGCCGGCGCGGCACGTGCACGGACCAGGTGGTGTCGCGGAAGTGGCGCCGTATCTCGCCGACGATGGTGGGTACGGCGTACGTGGTGAACTCCACCCCGAGATCCGGGTCGAACCGGTCGATGGCCTTGATCAGGCCGACCGAGCCGACCTGCAGCAGGTCCTCGTACGGCTCCTTGCTGTGGCCGAAGCGGCGGATGGCGAACTTGACCAGGGTCAGGTTCAGCTCGATCAGCGTGCTGCGGACGTACGAGTACTCCCGGGTGCCCTCCTCCAGGCCTGCCAGGCGGCGGAGCAGCACGCGGCTGAGTTCGCGGGCGTCGGCGGGGCTGGCGTGGGCGGGGTCCGCGAGGGCCTCCAGCGCGGACCCGGAGGTCGCGTCGAGGCCGAGGCGCCCGAGGGGGTGGTCCTCGGTCGGCGAGGGCGATCCGATCAGGTCGGAGGTCGCCCCGGCGGGTGCGGACAGGAGAAGTTCATCAGTGGGCACGGGCATGCCGTTCCTTTCCTCGTCTCCGGCCGGTCCGTCCCCGGGTACCCGGTCGTCCGGGAGTCATGCCGGGCAAACGGGTGAAGCTTATGTGAAGAAGGTCACGTCGGTGATTCCGGGGTACCCGGACGGTTTTCCCGTGCATGCCCGCGCGCGGACGGGGCAGGCGGGGTCCGGACGCGGACCGCAGTCGGGCGGCCGCACCCGGTGAGGAGGGAACGCCATGGGCCGGATCGAGGAATCCGTGGAGATCGACGCCCCGATCGAGGTCGTCTACCGGGCGTGGACGGAGCGCGAGTCGCTGCCGGCCTGCATGCGCGGCGGCGCGGACCGCGGGGCCGCCGCCACCGAGGTGGTCCCGCTGGACCGGATCGCCTGGACCGGCGGCGAGGACGGGCAGTCCGGGGTGGTCACGTTCCACCGTACCGGCGACGCCGGCGAGCTCGGCACCCGGGTGATGCTGCAACTGGACACCGAGCCGCACGGCCTGTGGGACCACCTGGTGGAGGGGCTGGGCTTCACCGACCGGCACGTCATCGACGAACTCGCCGCGTTCAAGGCGTACGTGGAGGAGCACCGGCCGGGCCTGGCCGCCTGACCCCGCGGGGCCGGTGAGCGGCGGGGCCCGCCGGGTGCGGATCGTCGGCGGCCGGGGTCCGCGGGTGCGGTCAGCGGCGGGCGAGCCGCCGTTCGCCGCCCGCGCCGGTGACGTACTCGAGGTGGTAGTGCGCGAACACCTCGGGCTCCTGCTCGGCGGCCAGCACGCCGTCGGTGTCGATGGACGGCGCGTTCTTCACGTCGCCGCGCCCGAACGGCACCCGCAGGTAGGACGGGCCGACCACGGCGTCGGTGATCGGCACGAACACCAGGCGGTGCCGGCCGAGCATGCCGACCGTGACGGTGGCGAAGAACGGCTGGTCGGTGGCGGTGTCGACGTAGATGTTCTCCAGGGCGCCGATCTTCTTGGCGTCCTGGTCGACCACGTCCTGGCCGCGCCACTCGCGGATGTCGGCGATCTCGATCATGGACGGCCTCCGATGGCTGGGCGGGACTCCTGACCCGTCCATGGTCACCGACGGTCGCCGGGCCCGCCCGTCCGCGCCGGGCCGTCCTGCGGCAGCAGCAGCTCGGCCAGTTCGTCGAGCAGCTCGGCGACCCGGCGGGCCTGCGACGGGTCCGGGACGGCCGCCGCGATGACCGGCCCGGCGGGGCGGGCGACCCGGGCACGGATGTAGCCGCGGGCCACCTCGGAGGCGCGCAGCAGGGTGCGTCGGCCGTCCGCCGGGTCGGGTTCGGCGTCCAGCAGGCCGCGCTCGCGCAGGCGGGCGACCGAGGTGGAGACGTGGCTCTGGGCGAAGCCGGTGCGGGCGCGGATGTCCTGCACCGAGGTGTCCGGGTGCCGGTACACGTCGGAGATCACCGCGATCTCGCCGGGGGAGAGGGTCGCCGAGGCGTGGTCGGTGACCATCTCCCGGCCGAGCTCCGTCAGTCGCTTGCCGAGTCGCAGCAGCCGTACGCCGTCCATCCCGGAAGGGTACCGGAAGAACGCATCTTCACAGATGTATCTGTGGCGATGTAGTTTTCCGGCATGACGAACCAAGAGCCGGCCGGCCCGGCCGAGACCGCCACCGCCGAGCGGCTGAGCCCCGTGTCCCGCACCGCCCTCGCCGTGGCCCGGGTCCGCGCGTACGAGAGCGCCCGGCCCGCACCGCTGTTCACCGACCCCTACGCGCTCGCCTTCGTCACCGCCGCCGGTGCCCCGCCCCGCCCCGAGGACGCCCGGCCCGGCCCGTTCGCCCGCCGCCTGCTGGCCCACGGCATCCTGCGCACCCGCCACTACGACGACCGGCTGCTCGCCGCCGGCGCCCGCCAGGTGGTCGTGCTCGCCGCCGGCCTCGACACCCGCGCCCACCGGCTGCCCTGGCCCGACGGCACCCGCCTGTTCGAACTCGACCTGCCGCCCGTCCTCGCCTTCAAGGACGAGGTCCTCGCCGCCCACGGCGCCCGGCCGCGCTGCGACCGCACCGCCCTGCCCGCCGACCTCACCGACCCCGGCTGGCCCGACCTGCTCGCCGCCGCCGGCTTCGACCCGGCGCAGCCCACCGCCTGGCTCGCCGAAGGGCTGCTGGTCTACCTCGACGCCGACCAGGCCGCCCGACTGCTCACCACCGTCGGCGAACTGTCCGCCCCCGGCAGCCGGCTGCTGGTCGAACAGGGCCGCGACGTGACCCGCACCCCCGCCGAGGAAGGCCTCACCGAGATGACCTCGCTCTGGCGCGGCGGCCTCGGACCCGGCACCGCCGACTGGCTCGACGCCCACGGCTGGGCCACCCGCTTCACCTCCCTGGGCGACGTCGCCACCGCCCACGGCCGCCCCCTGCCCGCCGAGGCCGGGGCCACCACCAGCGGATTCCTCGAAGCCGTTCGCGCCTGACCGCCGGAACCACGTCCGCCGGCCCGCCCTCGGCAGGGCGGACCGGCGGACGCCGTGGCGGAGTTGCGGTGCGTCAGGACACGACGGCGTCTGTCACGACGTCGCCGTGCAGACCGGCGTGAACGTCGCCACCGCCGAGGAGTCCGCGCGGGTCGCCTGGACGCCGAAGGTGGTCGACGCGGACGGGGCGAGTGCCCCGTTGTACGCCAGGCTGCTGGCCGTCACGCGCTGCCCGCTGCGGACCACGTCCGCGCTCCAACTCCCGCTGATCTGGAGGCCGGTGGGCCACGTCCAGGCCACCTGCCAGCCCTTGACGGCCGCCGTGCCGTTGTTGGTGACCGTCACCGTCGCGGTCAGGCCGCTGCCCCAGTCGTTCAAGCTGACCGTCGCCGCGCACCCGGCGCTGCTCCCGCCGCCCGCCGACGTGGTCGCCGTCACCGCAGCCGACGCCGCCGACACGTTGCCCGCCGCGTCCTTCGCCCGGACGGTGTAGCTGTAGGCCGTCGACGCGCTCAACCCGCTGTCGGTGTACGAGGTCCCGGTCACCGACGCGACCTTCGTACCGCCCCGGTACACGTCGTAGCCCGTCACCGCCGTGTTGTCGGTGGACGCCGCCCAGGACAGCGACACGCTGCTCGCCGTGCTGCCCGTCACCGTCAACCCGCCCGGCACGGACGGCGCCTGGGTGTCGCCCGTCCCGCCGCCGCCCGGGCCGCCGGCGAAACCGGGGGACTTGATCGACGCCAGGTAGCCGTCCTTCACCGTGTTCACGGTCGTCCAGTCGTCGTTCAGGATGCCGCCGGTGTCACCCGAGTTCGGGTTCCACGACCAGAACGTCCACTGGAACGAGTCCGCGCCCGCCGTCGCCGTCGGCCGCAGGTACTGCACCAGAGCCTTCAACCACTGCTGGTCGACGGTGGACTGCAGGGTGGTGCCGAACTCGCCCACCCACACCGGGGCGATGTTCTGGTTGAACAGGTATCCCCAGTTCTTGTCCCAGACGCCCGGCATGTTCGACGGGAAGCTCGGGTCGGAGAACCACGGCTGCTGCGCCACGCTGGTGGCGTAGTCGTGTGCCGAGTACACGACCCGGTTGGCGACGCTCAGTTGAACCGGGTACTGGCCCGCACCCTGCAGGTTGCCGCCCCACCAGGTCGACGAGCCGTTGAAGGACTGCACGCCCTCCACGAAGACCAGCAGCTTCGAGTTGGCCGACAGCACCGCCTCGCCGCCGCGCTGCGCCGCCAGCCGCCAGTCGGTGGCCTGGTCGCCGCAGCCCCAGCAGGCCGGGTCGTGCGGCTCGTTGTGCAGGTCGATGCCGACCACCGCCGAGTTGCCCGCGTACCGGGCGGCGATCGACTTCAGGTTCGCCAGCCAGGTCGACTCCGGCACCGAGGAGGTGTACCAGAGCGCCGACTGCCCGGCGGAGTCCGGGCGGTGGCGGTCCAGGATCACCTTCATGCCCACGCTGCCCGCGTAGTCGACCAGCTTGTCCATCACCCCCAGCGAGTTCAGCCCGACCAGGTCGGCGTTCATCCCGCCCGAGGTGTTCAGGCTGGTCGGGGTGGTGCCCTTGAAGATGTCGTCGCTGTACGGCAGCCGGATGGTGTTGTAGCCCAGCGACTTCATCTGGTCGATCATCGACTTGTAGTCGCGGCTCCACAGGCCGTGGGGCACGTAGTTGGACGTCTCGAAGCCGAACCAGTTGATGCCGGCGATCCGGACCGGCGTCCCGGCCTCGTCCAGGATCTGCCGGCCGCTGGTGTGCCAGAAGCCGGTGCCGGCCGAGGCCGTCGCGGCAGCCGATCCGCCGGGCGCGGCGACCGCGGCGTGCGCCGCCGGGACGGCCGGGGCGGCGAAGGCGGCGGCGAGCAGCGCCGCCAGCGCCGCGGCCGGGGCCGCCGGCCGGCGCCACGGGCGCCGGTGCAACGGGAGTCGCATGGGTCTCGTTCCTCTCTGGACGCGGGTGGGGGCGTCCGGTGGGGGCGGTACGAGCGGGTGGTGCGAGCGGGTGGTGCGAGGAGATGTGCAGGGTGGGAGGGCTGGGGGAGCGCTCCCACTCGGGGTCGGGTAGGCACGGGATATGAGGCCAGACGGGCTCACGCTATGTCAATAGACTTGGGAGCGCTCCCACTTGAGCGAGGGTGAGCGCGGCGCTCGGCTGAAACGTACATCGCTCGGCGGTGACACCCCGGGGCCGGTCGGCGTTGACGCGGGGCGGGTCGCGGTGATGGAGTCCGGACCGGTCCGGTGTGCGTTCGCGCTGATGGGAGGCTGGTTTCGATGGCGGGTCGGTCGATCACCGTGGTCGGGGAGTGCGTCGCCGACGCGTTCGTGGAGCGCGGGGCGGCGCGGGCCGGGGAGTTGGCGTTGCGGGTGCTGCCGGGCGGCGGCCCAGCGAACACGGCGGTGGCGCTGGCGCGCCTCGGCACGCCCACCCGGTTCCTCGGGCGGATCTCCACCGACCCGTTCGGCGACCTGTTCCGGGCCCACCTGGAGGGCTCCGGGGTGGACCTGTCGGCCGCGGTCCGGGCCGCCGAGCCGAGCACCCTGGCGCTGGCCGCGGTCGACGCCGACGGCCACGCCGACTACTCCTTCCACGCCGAGGGCACCGCCGACTGGCATTGGACGGAACGGGAGTTGGCCGCGGCCCGCACCGACGGCGCGGTGTGCGTGCACACCGGATCGCTGGCCCTGGTGCGCGAGCCCGGCGGCCCGCGGATCGAGGACCTGCTGGCCGAGGTGCGGCCCGCCGCGACCGTCTCGATCGACCCGAACGTCCGCCCGCTGCTGGTCGAACCCGAGGCGTACCGGCGGCGGCTGGCCCGCTGGTGCGAACTCGCCGACGTCCTGCGGCTGAGCGCCGACGACCTGGCGCTGCTGCTGCCCGGTGCCACCCCCGAACAGGCCAGCGACCGCTGGCACGAGGCCGGCGCCCGGCTGGTCGTGGTCACCCTGGCCGAGCACGGCGCGCTCGCCTCGCTGGACGGCCGGCGGGTGCGGGTCCCCGCACCGCCGACCACCGTGGTGGACACCGTCGGCGCGGGCGACTCGTTCACCGCGGGCCTGCTCCACTCGCTCGCCGAACAGGGCCGCCTGGGCGGCCGGTTGGACGCCCTGACGGTCGAGGACCTGGAACAGGCCTGCACCTTCGCGGCCCGGGTGGCGGCCCGGACGGTGTCGGTGGCCGGCGCCAACCCGCCCCGGGCCGGCGAGCTCTGAGGCGTCCGGCGAGCCCTGGGCGTCCGGGTGGAGCGTCCGGGGCGGCTGAGCGTCCGGGGCGGCCCGGGAGGAGCGGTCGGGGATGCTCAGGCGTGGTCCGGCGGGGTCAGGAGTTGAGCGCCGACCACTGCCAGACCCCGCCGACCCGGACGTACAGGCGGTGGTTCAGGGTGTCGACGGCGAGGGTGCCGTTCGCCGGGGTGCGGTTGAACGAGGCGTCCGAGACCGGGCCGTTGACCAGGCGCAGCGGCGGGTTGGGGGCGTTGGTGGTCGGCACCGTGCCGCTGAACTGGGCGCCGGTGTTGGCGTAGGTGTTCTCCAGACGGTAGTCGCCCGGGTCCGCGTTGGCCTCGAAGTACACGTGGGCGCCGAGCGGGGCGGTGCCGTACAGGCCGATCACGTCGCGCAGCACGGCGGTGGAGCCCTTGCCGGCGTACACGGTGAGGCCCGAATTGACGGTCGCCACCGAGCCGTTGGCGATCAGCACGTTCTCCAGGCTGGAGGCGACGCCGGCCCAGGTGACGATGTTCTGCGCGGCCCTGTCGCCGGAGGAGCTGAAGTTGCCCGCGTAGCAGTAGATTTCGCGGGCGTGGACGTGCTTGGAGGAGGCGTCGACCTTCAGGTGCGGTCCGCGCAGCAGCTGCGAGGTCTCGAACTTGCAGTCCGTCAGGTAGATGCCGTTCGGGTTGTTGGTCGAGCCGGTGCCCGCGGTGATCCACACCGCTCCGGTGCCGAAGGCCTCGAACCGGCAGCCCGTCAGGTGCACCTGGTTGGTGTTGTCCTGGCTGGACCCCCAGCCGGAGGCGGCGGAGGCGTTGCGCAGCCACAGGTTGGGGCGCGGGTCGGCGATGGTGCCGGTGCTGGACTCCACCACCAGGTTGGAGAACCGCGAGTCCCACAGCTCCACGCCGTCGATGCAGGTGTCCAGGTTGCTGGTGATGTAGACGTCCCGGACCACGGTGTTGTCGTTGTAGTACAGCTCCAGCACCAGGCCGGTGCGCCCGCTGCCGTTGAAGCCGAGGTCCTCCACCGCACAGTAGCGGCGGTGGGTCGCACCGGTGGCGTCCGGGCCCGCCCCGGAGATCCGCAGCAGGATGCCGTTGCCGCCCTTCACCAGCATCGAGGCCTTGCTGCCCGCGCCGGCCAGGCGGATCCCGTTGCCGCCGACGGTGAGCGCCGGGGCGGTGGACGTCGGCAGCACCAGGTACTTGCCGGCCGGGAAGTACACCGTTCCGCCGCCCGCCTGGGCCGCCGCGTCGAGCGCGCTCTGCACCGCCGCCGTGTCGTCGGCCGTGCCGTCGCCCTTCGCGCCGTAGTCCCTGACGTTGTACCAGTCGCCCGGACCGCCGGTGGCGGTGGTGAACGCCCCGGCGGCGGACGCGGGTCGGGCGGTGGCGGTGGTGACCGCGACGCCCGCGGCACCCGCGACAGCGACGCCTGCGACCGCGCGGGTCAGCAGGGCGCGGCGGCCGACGCTCGCACCGGTCGGGCGCGCGGCACGGCCCGGGCTGTCGTCGCGGTTCGGGCGGGTGTCGCGGCCCGGGCGGTTGTCGGGGTCGGTGCGGTCGGTGTCCGGGTGCATGGTGAGGCCCCCCTCGGTGGTCGGGTGCGCCGAGGTGCGCCCCGGCCGGACGGCAAGATCGCATGCTCACCGTCAGGCCGTCAATGGCGGCCCGTCACCAGGGGAGCGGGCCGTCCTCGTTGAAGAACCGGCCGGTCGGGCCGCCGTCCGGAAGGGTGGCCAGCTCGACGGCGATCGCCGCGCCCCGGGCGGGAGTCCGGGTGCCGCGGTGGCCGTTCAGGTCGGTGTCGCAGTAGCCCGGGCAGGCCAGGTTGATCAGGATGCCGGTGTCGCGCAGCTCCTTGGCGTACTGCACGGTCACGGCGTTCAGGAGGGTCTTCGACGGAGCGTACGCGGCCGAGGTCGGCCCGGTGAAGGCGTCCGGGTCCGACTGCAGGGCCAACGAGCCCACGGCGCTCGACATGTTGACGATCCGTGGGGCGGCCGAGCGGCGCAGCAGCGGCAGGAAGGTGTTGGTCACCCGGATCACCCCGAGGACGTTGGTCTCCAGGACCGCCCGCAGCTCCGCCAGGTCCACGCCGGTCGGCTCCTGCGGCATGCCGCCCGTCACCGCCGCATTGTTCACCAGCACATCGAGCCGTCCGTGACGCTCCGTCAGCAGCGCGGCCGCCGCCGCCACGGAGTCGTCGTCGGAGACGTCCAGCGGCACCCCGAAGGCGTCCGCGCCGCGGTCGCGCAGCGCCGCCACCGCGTCCGCGCGCCGCTGCTCGTCCCGGGCGCCGACGCCGACCAGCCAGCCCAGCGCGCCGAGGCCCGCCGCGATCTCGTACCCGATGCCCTTGTTCGCGCCGGTCACCAGCGCGACCTTCCGCCCGTTCGTGTTCTCGTTCATGCCGCCATCGTCCGGTCGGGCCCGGGCCGGTGGCCAGGACCGATCGGGTGAGCGGTGATACCGCGGCGGTATCACCGTAGGCTGGGGCGGGTGGAGACCCGGGAACTGCGCTATTTCGTGGCCGTCGCCGAGGAGTTGCACTTCGGGCGGGCCGCCCGCCGGCTGGGGATGGCGCAGCCGCCGCTGTCCCGGGCCATCGCCCAGCTGGAGCGGCGGCTCGGCACCGTCCTGCTGGAGCGCGACAGCCGAGGCGTGGCACTGACCGACGCCGGGAGCGTGCTGCTGCACGAGGGCCGCACCGCCCTGGCGGCGGTCGCCGCCGCCGAGGCGCGCACCCGCCGGGCCGGCCGGCCGCCCGGCCTCGTGCTGGCGTCGAAGGCGGGCGCGTCCACCGACCTGCTGGCCGTCCTGCTCGACGCGTACGCCGCCGGGCCCGACCCGGTGCCGGTCGACCTGCGGCTGTGTCAGGTCGGCGAGCAGGAACGGCTGCTGCGGGCGGGCGAGGCGGACGCGGCGCTGCTTCACGTGCCGTTCAACTCCACGGCCGGCCTCGACAGCGAGGAACTGCACACCGAGGGCCAGGTCGCGCTGCTCCCCGCCACCCACCCGCTGGCCGCCCGCAGCACCCTGCGGATGGCCGACCTCGCCGACCTGCCCGGCCTGCCCGCGCCGCGCTTCCCGCGCCCCGACGGCAGCTTCCGCGACGGCCCCGGACCGGAGATCCGCGACCACTCCCAACTCGGCCAACTCGTCGCCCTGGGACGGACGTTCGCCGTCCTGCCGGAATCCAGCCGGACCCAGCTGCGCCCCGACGTCGCCGCCGTCCCGGTGTCCGATGCCCCGCCCGTCACCTCGGTGCTGGCCTGGGCGCCGGGCTCCACGTCCCGCGCACTGGCGGGGCTGGTGCGCGCGGCGATCGCGGCGTTCGGTGGCTGAGCGGTGGTGAACCGTGCGGCCCGGGGCGGGCGTCGGGGCCTTGGCGCGGCGGCCGGATCCGGGCGGGCCGGTGCTGAGCGGGCCGGGGCTGAGCGGGCCGGGGCTACCGGTCGGTGGCGGTGGGCGGCTGCCAGGTGTAGGTGGGGGCGGAGCGGTCGAGGAGGAAGCGCGCGGGCAGGCGTCCGGCCAGGGTGAGGGCGGTGTCGCGCAGGAGAACACCCGGGCGGCTGCGGACGGCGACCAGGCGGCCGATGGTGCGGGAGCCCGCGACGATGCGGGAGGTGCGGGGCAGGCGGGCGGTCGAGTAGGCGGGCAGGGCGGTGATGGGGTCGGTGTCGGGCCGCTCGGAGGGTGGGGCGGTGATCGGGTCGGGGTCGGGCCGCTCGGAGGGTGGGGCGTCGGCCGGGGTGGAGCCGGGCCGCCGGGAGGGGAGGGCGGCGGCGAGGACGATCGCGTCCTCGATGGCCTGGCAGGCGCCCTGCCCCTGGAACGGGGACATCGCGTGGGCGGCGTCGCCGAGCAGGGCGACCCGGCCGCGGTGGAACGCCGGCAGCGGGTCGGTGAGCTCCCACACGTCGTGCCGCAGCACCCGGGTGGGGTCGGTGCGGCGGAGCAGTTCCGGCAGCGGCGCGCACCAACTGCCGTACCGGCGCAGCAGTTCCGCGTGTTCGTCGCCGTCGGCGGCGCGCCGGCCGGCCGGGGCGAGGGCGGCCGCGTACACGTACACCCGTCCGGCGGCGAGCGGCACGATGCCGACCAGGGCGCCGCGCCCCCAGATCTCGCCGACGGCGGCCGGCGGGCGGTCCGGGGTGTCGATGACGGTTCGCCAGGTGGTGAACCCCGAGTAGTGCGGCCCCGGGTGGCGGGGGAACAGGTGGCCGCGGGTGGCGGAGCGGATGCCGTCGGCGGCGACCACCAGCGAGGCCGGTGCGGGCCCGTCCGGGGTGTCGACCAGGGCCGGGGCGGTGGCGTCGCCGGGGGCGACGAGGGCGGCCGGGGAGTTGGTGCGGACGGTACCGGGCGGGAGGGCGTCCACCAGCGCGGCGATCAGTTCGGCACGGGCGACCGCCAGCACCGGGTCGCCGAAGTGCCGCTGCACGGCATCCGTGTCGGTCCTGGCCAGCCAGCGGCCGGACGGGCGACGCAGGCCCACCGCCGGGTGCCGCACCGCGAGGGCGCGCAGGCGCGCACCGACCCCGAGGGCGTCCAGTGCCCGCAGCGCGTTCGGGGCGAGGGCCAGGCCCGCGCCGACCGGTTCGAGCGAGGCGGCGCGCTCGTGGACGGTGACCTGGAAGCCGCGGCGGTGCAGGGCGAGGGCGGCGGCGAGGCCGCCGATGCCGCCGCCGAGGACGAGCGCGGGGTGCGCAGCGGGAGTTGAGGCGGGGCGTGGGGCGGGGCGTGGGGCGGGCCCCGGGGCGGGGCGTGGGGCGGGAGAGGCGGCGGAGGGCATGGCTGGGCTCCGATCGGCCGGGCGGGACTACAGGCGTAGTTTCGAGCGTCGTGGGCGAGCGTACTACGGATGTAGTTTCGGTGGATGGCGTGGGCCGGGACGGGTGCGGGGCGGGCGGACCTCAGAGGGTGCGGAGGGTCTCCACCACGGTGGCCGGGCTCCAGTGGCCGGCGGCGCCCGGGCGGGTGGCCAGGTAGGCGGCGGATTCTTCGAGGGTCCAACCGTGGGACTCCGCAAGGCCGGTGGCGAAGTTGGCCAGGTACGCCGGGGTGGGCGGGTTCAACTCGGCATCCGCGAGCGTCCACGGGCAGGTGAAGGTCAGGACGGGGGTGCCGTCGAGCGTCCCCGCGCAGATCAGGGTCTCGTAGCGGCCGGGCCCGATCCGGTCGCGGCCGGTGGTCACGGCGCGGGTGAGATCGAGGTCGATGCCCGGCTCGCGGTGCATCTCCTGGGCGGCGATGTCGGAGAACTGCTCGGCGGAGACCAGGTACGCCCGGGCGGGCACCTCGCCGTCCGGCGACGGGTCGTAGAGACCCATGGCACCACCCCAGGTCAGCGACTTGAACGCGAAGTAAAGGGTGCCGGGCAGCAGCAGCGGCACCGTCCGCGCGGGCAAGGTGCGGTCGCGGCACCCCGGGTACGTACGGTCGCAGCCCGGCGGCCGGCCACCGGCGATGTAGCAGCCGAGACGTTCGGCATGCATGTTCGACCCGTACGCCGCGTACCAGACGGAGGACCAGGGGAGCGGCGTGCCCGGCAGCGCCTGCGGGCGGCGGGTGGGTGTGGGGCGAGTCGCGGTCATGTGACCGACGGTAGTGATTCCCTGACGGTCCGCCGGGAGGTGGCTCGGCGTGTGTCGTGGCGGCGCCTCCGGGCGGCGTTCTGGATGGGAGCGGCGTTCTGGGTGGGGCGGGCGGCCTGGTGAGTGGGGTGGCGTTGCGAGTGGGGTGGCGCCGTGAGTGGGGTGGCGTCGTGAGTGGGGTGGCGTTTGGGCAGGGTGGGTGGGGTGGCGGTTTGGGTGGTGGGCCCGGGCACGGGATGATCGGGACCATGAGTGTGCCGCGCCCGACCCGAATCGCCGATGCCGCCGTAGCCGTGATCGCGGAGCGCGGCCTGCGCGGGCTGACCCATCGGGCGGTGGACGAGGCGGCCGGCCTTCCGGTCGGGTCGACCTCGAACCTGGCCCGGACACGCTCCGCGCTGCTGGAGCTGGCCCTGGTGCGGATCGCCGAGGTCGAGTCCGCGGCGCTGGTGGGTGACGCTCCGGCGGTTCCGGCTGCCTCGGTGGGTGACCGCCGTGCGGCGCGACGGATGCTGGTCGGGGTGGTCGCCGACGGCCTGGAGCATGCGCTGACGGCGGGCCGGGCGTTGACGGTGGCCCGGATCGAGCTGGCGCTCGAAGCCGCCCGGCGGCCCGAACTCCGCGAGGTCTACGACCGGTTGGGAGCCGGTTTCCAGCAGATCGCCGTGCAGCTGCTGCACGCGTGCGGCTCGGCGGACCCGACCGCCGACGCGCGACGCCTGGTGCGCTGGTGCGAGGGCGTCCTGTTCAACGCGACGGCCGGCAGCGGCCACGCCCACCCGCCGGGCCGCGCGGAACTGGCCGCCGACGCGGAACGGTACGTGGCCGCGCTGCTCGACGACTGACGGGCGGGGGACGCACGTGATCGAGCTGCCGAGAGGTTCGTGGTGGGACTGGGACGTGGTCTCCTGGGACCAGGGCCGCCTGGTGCTCGCAGCCGGCCACGACCTGACGTACCACCACGGCCTCGAACTGCACTTCGACGAACCGGAGTTGGTGGCCTGCCCGGCCGCCTTCCACGACCCGGTCTTCCACGCCCCGACAGCCGCCGAGACGGCCCGCGCACGCAACCAACTCGGTGCCGCACCACCCCTGCTGGTCGCCTTCACCGCAGACGCGGGCGGCTCCGAACCGGCCGACGGCCTGATCGCCGCCGGCGGGCTGCGCATCGTCGAAGGGCTGGTGTTCCGCTACTGGCGCGAGGAGTTGCGCCCGGGCGAGCGCCATGCCCCGTGGGTGCGGCCGGTGGGTGCGGCCGGTGAGTGAGTGATGCGCTTGAGGGTGAGTCGGGGGTGGGTATCGGGCGGTGTGGTGGTGGGGCTGCGGCGGCATCTCCGTTGCCGGCGCGGCGGGTTGAGACGGAGCAGGCACCACGCCCGGCGGGGCCGGCCGGTTGGCGAGCGATCGGGGCACCGGCCGGTGCATCGAGTCGAGTCCGGACGGCCTGCGGGACGACCCGCGGCCCGCCGCGCCGCCCCGGCCGGGACTCGCGGCGCGGAGCCGGCGGCGGGTGTGCTCAGTACAGCTTCTTCACCGCGGTGTTCAGGGTGTTCTTCCACGGGACCACCGGCGGATCGCCCCAGTAGCTCTGCCACAGGACCAGCGTCACCGTGTCGCCGTCGCGGCCCACGCCCCACAGGTAGTTGTAGTCGGGGCGCTCGGTGGCGTTGGAGTCGAAGGTGTGCATCCCCTGAAGGGTGGCGCCCTCCTCGACGTTGATCACCCCGTGGTCGAAGTAGGTTGCGGTCACGCCGGGCCGCTGCGGGGCGTGCGCGCAGGCGATGTAGTCCTGCCGGGCCTTGTCCGCGAAGGCGATGGCCTCGGCCTCCGTGTCGAAGACCGCCACCTTCTGCTGGGCGAGAGCGGTCTCGGCGGTGGTGAAGTCCCGGTGCCACACGTTGACTTCGGCCGGCTCGGCGGGCCAGCCCACCGGACAGTCGAAATCGTCGCCCCACCCGCGGGCGGTCGGATTGGCGCGCCACGACTCGGTCTTCGGCAGGTCGGAGATGTACAGGGTCCCCGGCTGCGGCCGCCACTGGTCGGCAGCCGCCGCCCGACCCGGAACCACCCCGGCCCCCAGGGCCGCAACCACCAGCACCGCGGCCCCCGCCGCGACCACGCCCCCGCGCAGCCGTGCACGCACCCCCGTGGCTTCCCTTCCTCCGCGCGCTTCGACCACCCCGTTCCGCCCCGGACCGGGGCAGACTCCGTTCGACGCCAGGGTGCCACCGCCCGTGCGGCAGGGCCCTTCGGTCGGAATGACCGAGCAATCCAGGGCGGTTGACCGAGAACCTGGCCAGTGCGGCAACCGCGGGCGCCGCAGCCGTCGCCCGGACCGGGTCGGGATCACGTCGCCAGGTGCAACGACATCGCCGCGACCGTGCCTCAGATGGCGGGGCGGACCTCCTGTCGCCGCCGCCATCGACCTCGTCGACCAGGGCGTCGCGTTCTTCGGCGTTTCCTGCGGCGACTTGACGACGAGTTGCTCGACGTCGGTGTCGGTGGTCCTCGGGACGCCGGGCCGGGGGTCGTCACGCAGGCCGTCCAGACCCGGCTCGATGAACCGGCGCCACCCGGTGCGGGCCGTGCCCCGAGCGACCCGCAGCCGGCGGGACACCTCCGTGATCGAGTGGCCCTCGGCGCACTCCGGCACGATCCGCGACCCCGGGGCCGGGGCCTGAGCTGTCGTGCGGCGACGCAACCAGGCCTGCCGTACAGCCCGCTGGGCAGCAGTGACCAACAACGGCGGAATCTTCGGACCCGAACGACTCATGCCCGACCAACGACGGATCCCCGCCCCAGGTCACCGGTGGAAACGTCCCAGTGCCTCCATGAGGTGCCGGCCGCGTGGGACGATGGCCCGCTCGGCTGCTGCCAGGCCGGGTCTCTCCTCGGGGACGGGGCACAGACCGGGGGTCGCCCGGCCGGGGCGAGGCGGCCCGGCGACCATCCGCCAAGCGGTCGCCGCCAGGGATCGGCGCCGGCGGCCACGAGGGCCCGGGCACCGTCCGGTCGATCCTCCGTGACAGCCTTCAACGGCGCCGTCGTCCCGTGCTCCATCGAGTCCGGTCCGCGAGTTCGGCCACCGCTTGGGGAGTGTGTGACCCTGTCGCCCCGGTGCAGAGGATGCCCCCGTCCCAGGCAACCGGGGCAGCGCCCGCGTCGGGCCGTGCGCGGAGGTCGCCGTGGGTCTCGCCGGCTCTCGCGGGTCGCACCGGCCCAGCCCGTCATCGTGCCTCTCCGTCCTCGCCGCACCGGCGCGGGCGTCAGCTCCTCCGCACGGTCGCACGCGGACATGCTCACTGCCGGCAAGGAGTCAGTGGAACACGATGGCGTGGCCGCCGGCGATGCTCGCCAGGCATGCCCGGTGGAGCTGGTGCCAGGCGGCGCGCTCCGTTTCGAACGGCCCGTCAGTCGCCAGGCCCGTGGCCGGCCCGGTCTGCTCCGGGTCGGAGGGGGCGATGCCGATCGACGGTGCGATGTCCGCGAGTTCGGCCAGGAGGCGTTGGCTGGAGCCGACCATTCCAGCCCCGTCGACGTTCGCCTCGTCGGGGAGGAACAGCGGTTCGTCGAAGTCGACCGGCACGTAGTAGCCGGCGTTGTCGGAGTGGCAGAGCAGGTGGGAGGTGAGCATCGAGGTCTCGTCCTGGATCTTCTCGCAGTCGAGGCCGTACTGGTGCCTGCTGACCGCCAGGGCCGGTGTGACGGGTTCGCCGAGGTTGGTGAGTACCAGGATGCGGCGCAGCTGGGTCAGGTACCCGTAGGGGAAGCCACCGGAGAACACATGGGCGCGGGGCGGATCGGTGATCTCCGGCTCGTGCCAGGTGATTCCCTCCGCCGTGAGCGCCCGGGCGAGCCGGGCGAAGGCGCGGCGGTGATGGTCGAGCCCCTCGGCGTCATTGCGAGCCTGGTCGTGGAGGAGCCCCACGGATATCGAAAGTCCCATGGGCGCACAGCGTAGGCGCGGCCTCCGACGACGGCGGACCGGCCGCCGCGGTGACAGCCTGCTCAGGAGTGCGCCGGCGTGCCGGGGCCGACGAGTGACAGGCCAATTGCACAGCCCCGATCATCACTGAGGAGAACTCCGACCGTGGCTGACTGTGTACCGGTTCTCACGAGGTCGGCGGACCGAACACCGCGGGTGGGGCAGACGTTGGTTGGCTCACCGGTGCGGCGGCGCGCACTGGTCGGGGCATCGAGAGACTGAGTCTCGCGGCGAGGGGATATTCGCTGTGCCAGTTGGGCCGCCGGTCCGCATACTCTGCGCTGTGAAGGGGACAGCCGGCATCGATGAACTTCGGGAACAGGTGGCGCGCCTGGCCGACAGCACGGTGGAGGCAGTGCAGATTCCGTCCGGTGGCGGTGGCAGATTCGGCCTGCAGCTCTCGGTGCAGCGGCGCCTCAGGTGGTTGTGGGTCCACTCGGTGGCCTGGCGGTTGGACGGTCCGGAGGCCGTACTCGCGGCTTCGGGCGACGATGAGGAGCTATTGGCCGTCGACCTCGCCGCGCTGATCGGCCGGGTGGTCACCTCGGTGGATGTCCGGCTGCCTGGTTGGGACACCCGGATCCACTTCGGGGACAAGGTTCTGACCATCTTTTCCGTGTACCACCAGGATCCGTCTGCGGCGCCGGACTGGACCTTCCGTACGCCGTCCGGGCCTCTGCTCGTGGTTGGGCCGGGCCCGCAGTGGGCGGTGGTCGAATGAGCGTCATCGACCTCGCCGAGGCTCAGCGGCGGATCAGCCCGCTGTTGGGGCAACGGGCCTGGAATGTCCGACGCGGCATCGGCAGCTTGTCACGCTCGAGCTCGGCCGGCCGCTGCCACCCGACGGCCGCGGCACCGTGCACGGCGAATACCACCTGTGGATCATGATGGCCGCATGGCGGCTGGAGACCGCAGACGAGGTGTTCGTCGGGTCGGAGGACCAACGACTCGACCAGGCGCTCACCCGGCTTGAAGGCAGGCCGCTCACCGAGGTTCTGATCCGGCCGCCCGCGTGGGAAACCCGATTCGACTTCGCCGGGCTGCGACTGGAGACCTTCCCCATGTACCGGCGTGATCCCGACGAGGCCGAGTACGACCACTGGATGCTCTGGCTGGGTGCCGGTGACGTGTTGGTTGCTGGCTCCCACCTGACGATTGAGCCGTCCGGTGGCTGAGGCAGTTCAGCAGCACCTCGCGTTTTGAATCTCACGGTTGGGCGCGTGAGAGGGATCGTGACCCGGGTCGTGCGGCGGGGCTGCCGCTCCCACGGCCCCGCGCCGATCAACCGGGCTACCACCTCGGGGAGTTGGGAGGCGGTGACGGCCGCGACATCGGCGCCCGGCTCCAGTCGCACCGCGTCGAGCACCGCCGTCCACGACATCCGCCCCCTCTTCAGCGCGACCACGAACGAGTACGGCCAGCCGGGGATCACCTGGTGCTTGGCGTCGCCCCAGCCGTATGTGTGGCAGAAGGACCCATCCGTGGCGGGTCCGGGCATCCGGCCGCAGCCATGACGAGACCCCCACCGCCAGCACCAGGCGGCCGTCCGTGGCGCGGAGCGGCGGCAGGCCAGCCAGCTCCGACCGTGGCCGGGCGACGTCGAGGCGGTCCTCGTTCAGCACGGCGTACAGGGCACCGTGTCCGCGCCGGTGCTCGGGTGCCAGCGCCAGGTCCACCGGGGTCTTCACCGGCCCGTCGGTGCACAGCATCGCGTCCGTCAGTTCGAACAGCGCGTCGTGCCGTCCGGCCAGGCAGTCGTAGAAGACCCCCGGAAGCGTGACAGCCCCGCGAACGTATCGCACTGCACGCCTTGTTCCAGCACGCTCACCACTACGGCCTTCGCGTCAAGTCCTCAACCTCTTTGTCGAGTTCAGGATCACGCGAAGGCCGTCCAGCGGTCTCCGGAACACCCGGACGAGTAATCATCAGGTGTCCTTGCCTCTGATCCATGACCGATTGCCACTGACGTTTGACCGCCCCCGGCCAGGTCCTGAATGGTCAGGGCTTCCTAGCGCAGTGTCCGAGGACGCCACTCCTCACGGTAGCCGGGGGTGTCGTGGTAGGTCTGGGCAAGGAGTCTGACCGCCGCTCCAAGGCCGGCTGCCCAGCCGGCCTCAAAGTCCTTGCCGGGGGCCGTGTCCGACGGGTCGAGGTGAGCAACCGGCGCATAGAGGTCCGTGACCGCGCGAACCATGTCGATCATGGGGATCGTGCTGTCGAGGGTCACGTCCGTGTCGGGGGGAGCGAGCGACGTGATCATCACGACGTTGTGCTCGTCCGCGTCAAGTTTCGCCCGCACGAACTGGATGAGGCCATCGTTCATGGCAATCATCCTGACCGACGGCCATATGGTGTGCGAAGCCCTTTGTCCGTCCCTGCACGCCTGGTCGGATGGCTGTTGAGTCGCGCGGTCGAGCTTCACCGACAGAAGCGGACGTCGGTCAGCCTTCGGTGGAACGGGACATCGGGTCTGCTTGTTCGAAAGCGGACGTCAATCGCCAAGCTCAGTGGCTGAGCGCTTCACGCGAGCGTCGTTCGTTCCCGTGGCGCCGGATCGCGCAAGGTGGCGACGAGCCCGTGGAAACGCGAGAAACGGGCGTCGGGAACAGTCTCGCCAGGTCGGTGAACACTTTCCTGGGGTTCGCCGACTGCACGAACATCCGGCTCATGCGCGAGGTAGCGGTTGTGAACTGCAGTGACGCGAAGTTCGGGTGTCAGACGGGGGAGAACCTGACGGCCAGGCAGATGTCCGAGATCTCACCAGGCTTCGACGAGAATCGGTACAGGCAGCGCAACACCGTGGAGAGGGCCGCGAACGAGCTGAAGAACTCCCGCGCCGGCGCAACCCGTTACGACAAGGGCCTGTCCGGCGGATCCTGTCGGACAGGGCTAACCCATCGGCACCGGCTCCGGGTGCGCCGGCTGGGATCGTTCGGTGTCGGAAGCGCCGGAAGTCGCCGTGGCTGCCAGGCCGAGGAGGACGGCGGCCACCACTCCGGCGATGAACCAGCCGGACGGGCCGTTCTTGCCGAGGTGGGTGGCGAGGAGGGGGGTGGTGCCGCCCAGGACCGCGCTGGTCAGTGCGTAGGGGAGGCCGATGCCCAGGGCGCGTACGCGGGGCGGGAAGATTTCGGCGAGCAGGGCGGGCAGGACCGTGGTGACGCAGACCAGGTAAACCACGCCGCTGCCGTAGGCGAGCAGCAGACTCGTGAACCGGCCGGTCATGGCGAGGTAGGCCCAGGAGCCCCCGGTGGCGAAGAGCAGGCTCGCCACGACCAGCAGCCGCCGTGGCCCGATCCGGTCGGCGAGCAGGCCGATCGGCACCTGGAGCAGGATCATCAGGGCGGTGGCGCAGACCACGACCCAGAACATCGTCCCGTCCGGAGCCAGCCGCTGCCCCATCGCCGGTATCACCGAGGTCCAGGTGCTGCCGACGGTCGCCATCCCGGCCACCAGGAGGACGGAGCGCAGGACCTGCTGCCGGTGGGTGCGCAGGACCTCGCGCAGCGGGCTGCGGTCCTGACGGGAGCTCACCTCGCGCCGGAAGACCTCGCTCTCGGTGATCCGGCTCCGCAGCGCCAGCAGGACCAGCCCGAGCACGCCGCCGATCAGGAACGGCACCCGCCAGCCCCAGGTCTGCATCACCCCGGGCCCCACCAGGCCGGTCAGCATGCCGCCGAGCATCGCGGCGGTGAACGCGCCCGCGGCGGTGGTGAGCGAGAACAGGCTGCCGTAGAGGCCCCTGCGGCGAGGCGGGGCCAGTTCCATCAGGTACGCCGCCGCGGCGGGCCACTCGCCGCCGGAGGAGATGCCCTGGGCGAGCCGGGCGCAGAGCAGCAGCACCGGGGCGAGGATCCCGGCCTGCTGGTACGTGGGGGCGCTCCCGATCAGGACCGAACCGGCCGTCATCAGGACGATCGCCAGCAGCAGCGCCGGCTTGCGGCCCCGGCGGTCCGCCAGCCGGCCCAGCAGCACGCCGCCGAGCGGCCTGGCCAGCACGCCCACCCCGAGCACCGCGAAGGCACCCAGCAGCGAGGTGGTCGGATCGGCGGAGGGGAAGAACCGCTCCGCGAAGAGCGGGGCGAACAGACCGTACGCCAGCCAGTCGAAGGACTCCACGAAGTTCCCGACCACGGTCGCGGTGACGGCGCGGCGACGTGACCGCACGGCCTCGGGCGAAGGGGCGGGCAGCTGCTGGGGCGGGCTGGCCTCGGTGTGCGGCATGGGTGGGCTGCTCCCGACGCGGACGATGTGAGGGCTCATGATTCCGGGCCCCGCGTCCGCTGCCTACTTCTCGATTGCTCTCTCCCCACCGCCGCGCATCCCGGGCCCCGGCCCACCGGCCGGGGCCCGGGGGCGTCGTCAGCGCGGGCTGCCGTACCCGTGCGCCACGATCCGCTGGGCGCCCTCGGTGTAGTAGCTCCGGTCGGCCGGCAGCTCGGTGTCGAGGCAGCTGACGTAGCGGTTGTACATGCAGAACGCGGCGGCGATCAGCACCGTGTCGTGGATCTCGTCGTCCCCCGCACCCTCCGCCCGGGCGGCGGCCACGGCCTTCTCCGAGACCGGGCGGGCGAACGCCTGGACCTCGGCGGCAACCCGCAGCAGGGCCCGCAGCTGCTCGGAGACCGGTGCGGTCTCCAGGTCGTTCAGGACGGCCGTCACCAACTCCTCGCCGCCGTCGAGCTGCGCGGCGGCGAACGCACCGTGCGAGTCGGAGCAGAACCGGGTCCGGTTGAGTTCGGAGACGTAGGCGGCTATCAGCTCGCGCTCTCCCCGGGGCAGCGGGGAGGGGCCGCGCAGCAGGACGTTGACGAGCTGGTTCAGTGGCGCGGCGCTGTCGGGGCGGTCGGCCAGCAGACCGCTGATGCCCGGGAGATCATTGCCGATGCTGATGTGTGGCACTGTGGTTCTCCTTAACGGCGTTCCGGATGTGACGGTCCGTCGACGGGGATCCCGCCCGGCACCGTCCGGTGTCTGTACCCGGTGCTCCGCGCCGACGGTCTGAATCATTCTGTCCGGCGGACCGGGTCCGATCCATAGGCGGATCGAGGCGAGAATGACGGCGCCGCGGAAGACGTAGGCCCGTTCGTCGTGGCGGCTGGCGACGGCGCGGAAGGTCTTGAGGCGGTTGATGGCGCGCTCGACTTCGGTGCGGCACCGGTAGGTGTCCGTGTCGAAGACGGGAGGCCGTCCTCACCTCTTGGAGGATCCGGTCCCAGGTGCCGTCGGCCCCCACCGCCGGTGCCGCTCGTAGTCGGTCCTCCAACTGCCGTAGCGCTCCGGCAGGTCACGCCACGGCACGCCGGTGCGGACCCGGAACAGGATCCCGTTGACCAGCTGGCGGTGGTCGTACCAACGACCGCCCCGAGCACTGTACTTCGGCAGGTGCGGCTCCAGCCGCCCTCACTCGTCGTTCGTCAGATCTCCCCGCCCCATGAGCAGCACAACGATCCGACCATCCGAAGGGCACACGATCCGCCGGGCAGAACCAAGTGCGGACACGTCTTCCTCGGCACTGTCACGGCAGCCGCCCTCGTCCTCTGGCTCCGCACATGACCAGTCAGCCCGTCCGGGGTCTCGTCATCAGCGACCCGGGAAGTCCCTTGCACGGCCGGCGAGCCAGGCGGCGACACGCTGCTTTTCCTCGCGGTTTGCACAGGGGCTGTCGTAATGCGTGATCCACTCCAGGTGTCGCAGGACGTTCTCCGAGCGGTCCGGGTGATGCACCACGAGCACACTGACGCCGGTCTCACCGGTTGAGGCTTCGAGGTACACGCTGCCGTCCAGAGCCATCATGCCGAAGCCCGGGTGGCCCGAGTGCACGCCCAGGAACGCCGATGCCGCGCCTCGGCCCATGATGTCCCAGCGATCCAGCAGCCGGACCCGGGTCCACAGCGCCGGTGCGGCACCGCTGTTGTGCAGGTGCTCCAGAGCGGCCCGGTGCGAACGGGTGCCCTGTGGAACTAGCAGGAGGAACTCCCGCCGGTGGTCGAAAAGGCCCGAGGAGACCGCCAGGTCGTACCAGTCCGCATTGAGTCGCTCGACCAGCCGCGAGGTGTCGTATCGGTGCGAGAAGCCTCCGGCCACGTCCTCCGCACCGTACCCGCGGACGAACGGCATCGTGCCCGTTGGCACAGCGTTGGGGATCACCTCGAGGCCAGCTCGCCGCAGCGGCCGGTAAACCTTGCGGTCACGCTCCTGAATGCCCATCGACCGATGTTCTATCAGGGTCGACAGCCACCGGGCCCGCCGTTTCTCCTCCAACTCCACGTGATCGGCCGGACAGTCCCAGCTGTCCACCGCGTAGGGGAACACACGGTCGGCTGGCTCGTCTTCTGGAACTCCGAGGAATACGCGGGCACCCGCGATCGGTGCCACAGCCTGGTCGGCAGTGGCCCTTACCAGGTCAAAGGCATCAGGGCGCTGACCCACCGGTCGCTCCCGTTCGCGCACTCGTCCACGCCGTCGGAGTGGACGAGTGCGTTGCGCCGTCTGCGCAGGCAAGCCCTCGCCTGAGCCAGCAGGCGGCGTGGGCGTCCGGCACGGCCATCGGGACTGGAGGCGAACCCGCGGAGGGGCTGGTGGGACCGCACCCGAGGGGTGGAGATCTGCCCGCCGTTGTCCATCGAAGCGCTGGTCGGCCCGGTCCGACGACGGCCCGCATGAAGGGGCCGAGGTGGGGATCCAGCCTGCTCCAAAGGTCGTCAAACGTCTTGGCGCAAGCCCTAGTTGCTGCCCGGTTTGCCCCTTCTCGGGTGGGGAGACCGTCGGCAGGACGGTGCGGGGAGCGCAGAGGGGCTGGCCGTGACGGTCGAGGCGTACCGGGACAAGAGCGACGACGAACTGTACGAGCTGATCGGGGCGGAACTGCTCGGCGACGGACCCGGGCTGTCCCCGGAGGACGAGGAGGGGCACCGCCGGTTCGGCCGGGAGTGGTTCGCCGGCAAGCGCCGCGAACTCCAGCGGCGGATCTGCCACGACCCGCGCGTGCAGGGGCTGTTGGGAACCACTCCTCGGACCGGATGCTCGACGCCGCCGGCATCTACGGACCTCCAGGATCTCGACGGCGCCTCCGCGGTCACCGGCGCGTTCGACTCGGCGGTGCTGGCCGTCCTGGTGGCCCGCATCGGCCTCGGCACCTTCTGCGTCAACGCCCCGGCCGGACCGTGACCGACTCGACCATGGCCGAGCGCCACCGCCTCCTGGTGGCGCCCGACCGGCAACAGCAACTCGCCACCGTTCGGGACGAGTTGGACGCCCTGGGCGACGCCCGGGGAAAGGTCCGACCTGGACGCGGCGATGAGCGGCTTCCTCGGCTCGGAGTGGGCCGACAACCAGGACCCGATGACCGCCCTCGCCGAGCAGCTCACCCACGACCTGACCTCGGCGCTCGCCGACCTCGGCACCGAACCGGCCCAACTCGACAGCGTGGTCGCCACGTTCACGCTCCAGGAGGACGCCTCGGCCCGGCTGCGCCCGTTCGCGGACGGCTCCGGACTGGTGATGGTCTCCGACGCCGTCCTCACCGCCGTCGACGTGTACGCCGCCGCGGCCGCGGGCAGCCAAGCCCACCTCGCCGACGGTGGCGTGCTGCGCCGACTCCGGCGCGCTGCGCGGGCGCACCGGCGCAGCGCGTTCGCCGGAGACCCGCAGGTGTTGACCGGGCGGCTGCGCTACCACCACGTCCACCGGCGGGTCTACGGCCTGTCGGGCAAGCTCGGTGCGCGTCGACGGCGACGGCGGACAGATCCGGAGCCTGCTGAACGTCCAGGCCGCACGGTTCGTGTTCGGCCACGAACGGGCCCACCACGTCCTGGACACGGCCGGGTCGTCAGCGGGTTCTCCCCCGACGAGCGGCTGCCCGTGTGCTCCGCCGCGCAGCAGCAGGAACTCGACGCCGACCTGCTCGCCCACCGGGCCGGCGTCCGCGCGCTGGAACGGGATCTGGCGGCCGCCCCCGGACTCTCCGGACTCGCCGGCCTGATCGCCGTCCTGGGCAGCCCGACCGCAATGCTCGCCCTGCACTCCACGGAGCGCGCGCTCTTCGTCCGGTGCGGCAACACGCACCCGCCGGCCGGCGAGCGCGCGGCCCGCCTGCTGGCGCGGTTGAGCGCCCGCCACCAGCAGTTCGCCACCCTGCTGCTCCGCTCCCTGCTCCCCGTCACCGAACAGGCCTGCACGTACGGGCCGGACTCGGCGCCCCTTCGACCCCGCGCTGATCACCCGCGTGCCGGACCTCGAAACTCCGCACCCCACCGCGTACTTGGCGAAGATCGTCGAAGGCCGACCCGGCAGGTGCGTCGCACCTTGGCGGAAGGTGCCCGCCAGGCCGCCGCCGGACAGGCCCAACAGGCGCTGCTCACCTGCGGATTGGGCCCGGCCCAGGCCGCGCGCACCGCCGACTCCGGCCGGCCCCTGGCCTTCCACACGCTGTACACCCGGCTTCGTGCCGCGATGACGACCGCCGATGCGATTCGAGTTGGGTCCGCCCTCGGTCAGGACTCCAGGTCGTACCACTCCTTGCCCGCTGCCCAGTGGGCGACCCAGCCGGCGAAGCCCGGGGCGGCGGTGGTGTTGCAGAACGGGGCACCGAACGGGAGGGCGCCCTCGCCGCAGATGAACCAGATGTGGCCGCGGTGCGGGCCGGTGACGATCAGGTGCCAGTACATGCCGCAGCCGTCGGTGCCGAGGACGATCGACCCGTGGTTGAACACCGGGCCGAGCGCGCCCTCGCCGTCCTCGTCTCCGTCGCCGTCCTCGTCTTCGTCTCCGTCCTCGGGTTCGTCGTCCTCCCAGACCCAGGCCTCGGTGAGCGGGAACGGCTCGGCCAGTACCCGCTCGGGCCGGTTCGCGCCCCAGTCCGAGGGGAGTTCGGCGAGTGCCGTCAGGCCGAAGTCCGGCGGGCCGGCGTGGGAGCCGTCGGTGATCTCGGCGACGAAGGTCCGGTACGGCTCCGGCAGGACGATGCCGTGCTGGGCCTCGAAGGCGTGCACGGCCTCCCAGCCGAGGGCGGAGGCGCCGTCGTCGGTGACGGCGAACGCGGCACGGAGGGCCGCGAGTTCGGCCGGGTCAGGGTGTTCGGTCTGCATGCGACAGGGATATCAGCACGGTCGGACAGCCGGGAGAATTGAACGTGTTCAGTGTGGCGGTATACGTTCTTTCCGTGAAGTTCGTGATTCCCGGCGGGACCGGGCAGGTCGGAACGATGCTGGAGCGCGCCCTGCGCGCGGACGGGCACGAGGTGGTCATCCTCACCCGCACCCCCGCCCGGCCCGGGCAGATCGCCTGGGACGGTCGCACGTACGGGCCCTGGGCGGAGCAACTGGACGGCGCCGACGCGGTGATCAACCTGGCCGGGCGGACGGTGAGTTGCCGCTACACGCCGGAGAACCTGCGGCAGATGATGGACTCCCGGGTGGACTCCACCCGAGTGATCGGCGAGGCGATCGCGGCCGCCGCCAGGCCGCCCCGGGTCTGGCTCCAGATGAGCACCGCGACCGTCTACGCACACCGCTTCGACGCGCCCAACGACGAGGCGACCGGCCTGATCGGCGGCACCGAACCCGGCATCCCGGACTACTGGGAGTACAGCGTCCGGATCGCCCGCAACTGGGAGACCGCCCAGCAGGACGCCGCCACGCCCGCGACCCGCAAGGTCGCGCTGCGAACAGCCATGGTCCTCAGCCCGGACCGGGGCGGCGTGTTCGACGTCCTCTCCCGGCTGACCCGCCTCGGCCTGGGCGGCCCCGTCGGCGGCGGGCGGCAGTACGTCTCGTGGATCCACGAGCACGACTTCGTCCGCGCCGTACGGTTCCTGACCGACCGTGAGGACCTGGCCGGCCCCGTCAACCTCGCCGCACCGCACCCGCTCCCGCAAGCGCAGCTGGCCCGCGCGCTGCGCCGCGCCCACCGGACGCCGCTCGGCCTGCCCGCCACCCGGTGGATGGCCGAACTCGGCGCCCTCGCCCTGCGAACGGACACCGAACTCCTCCTGAAGAGCCGCCGCGTCGTCCCGGGCCGCCTCCTCGCGGCGGGCTTCTCCTTCGACTACCCCGACTTCCCGTACGCCGCCCACGAGTTGACGGCCCGCCGCCGCCACCGGGTCACGGCCCCCGGCTCGGTGAGGTAGGCGTCACGCCGTCAGGACCCGTGCCCGGAGCGCCGGTCGGCCGGCACGGCCACCTCCGTGCGGCCAACAGCACCGTGTGGCGTGACCTGGGATACGGTGAGCGCCCGGGTGCGGTAGTGGTGGTATTGGGGGAGACCGACATGGCTGCTGTCAACGTTCCTGGGCCGGAGACGGATTGGGAGGAAGCTCCTTCGTACCAGGGAGGGAAGCGCAACCCAGCCTTCCAGTCGAGCATGTGGGAGTTCGCAGCCAGCTCGTTTCGGGTAGTGGCCGGGTTGCAACCACCCCTGAGGGTGCTCGCGGAGCGGTTGCGACTGACCGTCGAACGAGGCTGGGAAGACCTCGGGCACGTGAACGTGGCGATGTTCCGCATTCGGAACACGGACTTTGCTCTGAGCGAGCTCGAAGCAGCGCCCGTCCCTTACACGTTCGTGTGGGTGCGGCGCTCGGAAGACGATGTGGAGTCGGCACTCGGCACCCTGCTCGACGCCCTCGCCATCGGGCGCGAGTCGCTGGCGTTCCGCGGCAGCGTGGAGACCGGCTTCGAGACCTGCAACGGCTGATCCGGACAGCGTGCGAGCAACGGGCGCAGGAGTATCACAGGTAACTGATCAGGACTGCGGTGACAAGAGGCGCCGAGGCGTGCAGGGTCCGGTCGGTGGACTGCACGTACGCGGTCCCCGACTCGCCGGTGGTCCAGGAGCATGCCAACGCGCATGACACGGTGTCACTCCCTTGAGACCCGATGGACGGACGGGAACGACTGCCTTGCGGGGCGGCTGGGTCTGCGGCCCCGCGCCGTCGCTGATGAGGACGGGCCGGAGTGCGCGCGACGGGGAGGGCAGCCCCGCCGGCAGCAACGTGCGGGGCTGAAGGCTGGGCACCGCCGGGCCAGCACCGGGTGCTTCGCCGGATCTGCAGGCCGACGGACTGCGTAGTCCTTGTGCCTGCGCAGCTGCTCGCGTGATCGTCCGCTGCATTCGGATCATCAGGCCGACGCCCCGAGGCGTCGTGACCGACCACCCGTCCAGCCGCGTCGCCTCGGAGTGTCCGATGTCGGCGGGTTCTGACAGCATCACGGTCGTGATCGACATCGATGACCTCGTGCAGCGTATTGCCATCCGGGCCGGGGCCGACAGGGGCTGCCTCCCTGGGCCGGTCGCTGGTGCCCGGATTGCCGAGGCCGAGGCGCAGTTGGGCTTCGCGCTGCATCCGTTGCTTGCGCGTCTGTACGGCGAGGTTGCTGACGGCGGCTTCGGGCCCGAGTACCAGTTGCTGCCGCTGCTCGGGCCGGGATCCACTGTCGTGGGGGAGTACCTGGCGCGGCGTGAGGCGTCCGTCGGGGTGGAGCACCCGGAGTGGCCCGAAGGTGTCGTGCCGATCCTGACCTGGGGCTGTGCCATGTATGCGGGCGTCGACTGCTTCAGTGAGGACGGTCAGGTCCTGCTCTTCGAGCCGAACCCGTACAGCGGCGGGTCGTGGGATCAGTGCTGGTTCCTCGACTCCGTCGGCCTCGCGGAGTGGCTGGAGACCTGGCTCGCGGGGACGGGCTGGTACGAGGAGGACGCTTTCGACCGGGACGATCCGATCGAGCCCCGGCCGTGGGAGCAGGCCGCGCGCCGACTGTCGTCCCACGCATAGCGAGACCCGGGCGCTTCGTTCCGTGGGCGCAGGTGGCGTGATTCCGGCCACGCCCGCGGCGCCGTTCGGAACCTCGGCGTCGGAAGGGCGACCGGCGCATGGGCGGCTGGTCCGGTGCATCCGGCGTTCGGACTCGGCGATGCGGACAGGGAGGATCTCGCGGGCCTCCTTGCGCCGCCGGCCGTGAGAGTGGTGGGCGGATTGCGGGCCGCTTGTTCGGCGACTGGGGCGGCCGTTGCTTGTCCGGTGCCCTGCCTCATCGGTTCCAACGAGACCGGTGCGATGTTCAGGTTCCACCAGCTCCGGGCCGGTCAGTCGTGGCACAGCCCGGACCTGGACGGCGACCGGACGGACAGGACGGTCGTGATCGACCTCGCGCCGCCTGCTGTCTTCCCCGGCATCGGAACGCACGGCCGCCCGGCGGGCAGCGCGGAGTTCGATGCCGGGGCGGGGGCGACGGAACGTCAGCCGGCGGCGTGGGTGAGGGGTGGGGCGATGGCCTGGGCGTCGGCCTGCTGGTCGAGCCAGAGGGTGATGTAGAGGGCGGCGGTGGCCTCCAGGAGGTGGGCTCGGTGGAGGGGACCGGTGGGGAGGGGGGTGCAGCCGAGGGCGTGGACGAGGTCGGCGGTGCGGGTGACGGCCTCGGGGTCGTCGCCGCAGAGCGGGACGGCGAGGGGTCGGCCGTCGAAGACCGGGGGGCGCAGGCGCCAGACGTCCTCGTGGCAGAGGTTGAAGGCCTTGACCACCCGGGCTTCCGGTGCGGCCGCCGCCAACTGCTCGGCGGCGGACGGGCCCTGGCCGGTGAGGAGGCGGAAGTCCGGGCCGACGGGATTGGCGCAGTCGATCAGGACGCGGCCGGCCAGCGCGTCGCGCAACTCGCGGGCCACCTCGGCGCCCGCCCCGTACGGCAGCGCCGCGAGCACCACTTCGCCGGACTCCGCCGCCTCGCGCAGGCCGGCCGGGCGGGCGCCGTGGCCGACCCGTTCGGCGAGCCGGCGGGCCTTGGCCGCGTCCCGGCCGCCGATGGTGAGACGGTGCCCGGCGCGCGCCCACTGGGTGGCGAGCGCGTCGGCCATCCGGCCCGTCCCGAGGACGCCGACCGTCAGCGGCCTGCTCGTCGGCCTGGTCGTCGAACTGCTCATCTACCGGCTCCACTTCGTGCGGTTCTCGTGGTCTTCGACAGTAGGGAGCCGGTCGGGCACCATTCGGTACGTGACCGATGCCTACCTCGCCGACTGCCGGGCCCGCCTCGCCTTCGACCTGCTCTCCAACACCTGGAACGCCGTGGTGCTGTGGGCCCTGCGCGACGGCCCGTGCCGCCCCGTCGAGCTGCGGGAGCGGATCGGCGGCATCAGTTCGAAGGTGCTGACCGAGACGCTGCGCCGCCTCCAGTACCACGGCCTGGTCGCGCGCGACCCGCGGGGCCACGGCGTGGAGTACGGGCTGACCGCGCTCGGCCGCACCCTGCTCGCCCCCATCGACGCCTTCGGGGCCTGGGCGTTCGAGCACGGCGACGAGGTGATGGCCGCTCAGGAGGCGGCCGAGACGGCGGAGGCCGGCGCGTGAACGGGGCGCAGCCGGGTGTGGCGGAGATCGCGGCGTGGCTGGACGCCGTGGCCGACGGCCGGGCGGACCGCGACGCGGCGGACCGGTGGGCCGGGCGGTGGCTGCTGGACGAGGCACTGGAGTGGGAGGAGGCGTCCCGGGCGGGGCTGGAACTGCTGTACGGCATCGACCTGCGCTCCGGCGCCGGCGGCCCGTACCTGCACGACGAGGAGCAAGTGCGGGGCTGGGCGGCGGATGTGAGGGCCCGCGGGGAGTGACGTCCGGCGGCCCGGCGGCGGTGCCGGCGCGTCGCGCCCGCCGACCCGGTTACCGGCCGGTACCGAGTGCGGGCGGGTCGGGGGGCGCTGACGGCGGACAAGCGCTGGACCGTCGGTATGGAAAGCCGCGCGAGGCCGCACGAAGTATCCGGCGAAGGGTTAGATTTCGGGCAATCACCCCCTTCGATCGCAGCCGGGCCGCCGCCGCAGCGCGCGCCGTCCGGCCGGGAACACGAGGAACTCCCCCATGGCACCGCACTTCCGAGGGGCCGCGCTGCTCGCGGCCGCCGCTATGACGCTCATCCTTGCCCCCACTGCCGCCGCTGTCGGCAGTCCGGTCGAACCCACCACGACGCCCGTCACGGCCCCCGCCGCCGACGATCCCCGGACCGATTCCCAGGCGGACGTCCCGGCCGACCCGGCGGACGACCTGGCGGACGACCAGCTCGGTGACGTCGCCACCCCGGGCGCCGCCCCGCTGCCCGGTGACGTCGCGACCCCCGGCAGCGCCCCGATGCCCGGTGGCGTGCCCGGGTTCCAGGACGGCGGCGCGTCGAACGCCGCGCTCCGGCCCGTCGACAAGGTCTACCCGGCGCTGCCGCCGCCCGGCCGGCTCGTCCACGGCGAGCCCGTCAACCGCGCCCTCCCCGTGCTCGGGCGCTGACACCACGGGAGCCGTACCCCGCTGAACGCGCGAGGGCCCGCACCGGACGGACGGTGCGGGCCCTCGCGCGTTCAGTGCGGGGCGGGCGGGCGGTGGTCGGCGAGCAGGTAGTCGGCGGTGCCGGTGAGGTGGAGCAGCCGGTCCAGGTGCGCGGGCCGGCGGTCCAGCAGGAGGCGGCGGCCGGCCGCGTCGACGTCGCGGCGGAGCTGCAGCAGGACGGACAGGCCCATCGAGTCGCAGAGGGACATGCCGTGGCAGTCGAGCCTGACCGCCCCGGCGTCCGGACGGGCGGCGAGCAGAGCGGCGACCGTGCGGAGCAGGTCGTCGCAGCTCTCGTGGTCCAGTTCGCCGGTGACGGGGACGGTGACGCTGGCCGGCGGGGCGTCGGGGAGGCGTTCGAGGCTGCTCATGACGGGTGCCCCGGGGCGGCGGACGGCTGCCGGGCGGCCGTCAGGACCGCGACGCTGCGCGGCAGGTCGCGCAGCTCGGCGGCGAGCACCCGCAGCGAGAACGCCAGGAAGGCGTCCGGGACGGAGCGGGCGGCGAGGACCTCGCCCGTCCACGCCAGGAAGTCGTGGAACAGGCCGGGATCGCCGGTGTAGAGCGCCACCGCCAGGTACTCCACGATGTGGCCGAGGTCGTCGAGCGTGTGCTCGCGCTGGAGCTCCGTGTACGCCCGGACCGGCGGGAACTCCCGCTCCAGCGCGGCCATCACGGCCGCCACCAGCTGCCGGGAACTCCGGCTGACCAGGGTGTACTCCTGGTCGACCAGGTGCGGCAGGTCGTCCACCGGGAGGTGCGGCGAGGCCGGCGCGGGCAGGCCCGCCGCGAGCCGGTCGGCCGCCGCGCGGGCGTCGGCCGCCCAGGCGTCCGCGCCGAGCAGGTACGCGTGCCGCCCGTCCGCACCGAACGCCGCCCCGCCCGCGATCACCGGCACGCCCGCGGCCTGCGCGGCCGTGATCGCCGCGTGCGCGGCGGGCAGCCGGGCCGCCAGCGAGGCCGACAGCGCCAGCGCGTCGGGCGCGGTGCGGTGCAGGTGCGCGATCAGGTGGGGGGTGGGGCACTGCGCGCCCAGGTAGTCCACCCGCCAGCCGCGCAGCGTCAGGACCTCGGCCAGCAGCCGCGCCGGGAAGGCGTGCCACTCGCCGTCCACGCAGGCCACCGTGGCCCGGCCGCGGGTCGGCGCGGCGGGTGCGAACGCCGGGTGGCCGGAGAGCACCCCCACCACCCGTTCGGTCACCGCGGTCGCGGCGTGCTCCTGCACCACGCTGATCCGGTCGGCGGCCCACTCGCGGCCGATCCGGGCCTGCAACGGTGCGATGACGTCCAGCAGCAGCGCCTCCGGCCCGAGACCGGACTCCAGGGCGCGCACCGCCAGCGCGGCCGCCGCGGCCTGGTCGCCGGCCAGCACGGCCGTCCACAGGCGGTCCGTCCAGTCGGCGGCGGCCGGCGGGCGGGCTGCGGGACGGCGCGCGGGGGCGTCGGGGCCGGTCGCCGTCGGCGGCGCGCTCACGCGGCCCCCTCCAGCCGGCCGCCGACCAGCGCGAGGTGGCCGCGCGGCGGCGCGGCGATCACCATCACCGCCATGTCGTCGTGCCGTCCGTCCCGGATCCACTGCGAGGCCAGCATCTGCACCCGTTCCACGATCGCCTCCGCGGGCATGCCCGCACACTCGCCCAACGCCTGCTGCAGCCGGTCGTCGCCGAACTGCTCCCGGCCGGTCGGGCCGCCCCTGGCCTCGGTGATGCCGTCGCTGTACAGCACGCACGCCTCGCCGGGATCGAGCAGCACCGTGTCGGTGCGGGTGGTGGCCTCCGGCAGCACGCCGACGATGCTGCCCAGCGTGCTGGACGGCGTGACCCGGCCGTCGGCGCGCACCACCATCGGCGCGGGATGCCCGGCCGCCGACAGCCGCACCCGGACCCGCTCGCCCTCGCGGCGCACCGACGCCAGCACCAGCGAGGCGAACCGGGTGTGGTGCGAGGTCAGCAGCGCCCGGTTCAGCAGTTGCAGCACCCGCTGGTGGTCGTCCGCCAGCGGCAGCAGGGCGTGCAGCGTGTTGCGGACCTTGCCGGTCATCACCGCCGCCTCCAGGCCCTTCCCGCTCACGTCGCCCAGCAGTGCGAGGGCCTCGCCGTCCGGCTCCGCCGACGGATGCACGTCGTAGAAGTCGCCGCCGATCCGGTCCCGGTCCACCGACGCCCGGTAGCCGCCCGCGAAGTCCACGCCGTTCAGGTGCGCCAGGCGCGGGGGGAGCAGCTCGCGCATCAGCAGGTCCGTCACCGACGCCTGGTCGGAGTACATGACGGCCGCCGACACCGCCGCGCCGGCCCGCGCGGCGAACATCCGCGCGAACTCCTCCTCGTGGGGGTCGAACCGGCCGCCGTCCGCCGCCCGCAGCAGCACCAGCGCCCCCGCCGGGACGCCGTGACCCGGCAGCGGCGTGACCACCACCGAGCCGACCCGGCCCAGGCCCTCCGGCACCAGCCAGTCCGGCGTGGCGCCCGGGTCGATCCACCGCGACGGCACCGGTGGGAACCCGCGCAGCGCCTCCGCCAGCCCCGGCACCTCCGCCGGATCGGCGCGCACCTGGCGGTGCACCGGGTCGCCGCCGCCCAGCGCGGACACGAAACGCATCGTCCGCCCGCGGGCCGGGGCGACCACCACGGCGGCGTCCGCGAGGTGCAGCGCCGCCTGCCGGGCGGCCGTCTCCAGGATGCGGTCCACGTTCAGCGAGGACAGCAGCAGCCCGGACAGCCGGGTCAGCAGCTCCCAGTCGCAGGGCCCGCCGCCGGCCGTCCCGGGCAGCACCGCCGAGCAGCCTTCCGCGCCGACGAACCACCACACCACGCTGCCGTCGGCCTGCGGGGACGGGTGCGCCTCGACGGTCCCGGCCGGCGGGTCGTCGTGCCGGACGACACCGGTGCGGCCCCGGTCGGCCAGCCGCAGGTGCGCCCGCCGCAGCCAGGCCGGCACCGGGTCCGCGGTCGCCTCGCCGCGGTGCGGGCCGGCCGGCGGTGTCAGCAGGCGGCGGGCGGCGGGGCTGGCGTGCAGGAGCCCGCCGGCGGCATCCAGGACGACCACGGGGTACGGGGAGGCGGCGAGGAACTCGGCGCCGGCCGTCGCCGGGGGGAAGGTGGGGGGAAAAGCCATCGTCGGGGCCCTGACGGGCCCTCACCTCGCAATCCGGTCGTCGCCGGGCGCGGCCGGCGTTCGGCCTGCCGTGCTCGGCGAGCGTGGTGCGGGCCGACGGCGGCCGAGACCGGTCCGGACGGGCCGCACCCGAACGGCCATGCTATCGCCCGCGGCACGCTGCCCCGGGCCGCCGCCGGTGGGCCGCAGGCGGCGCGGGTCCGTCACCGCGCGGGGGTACTGTCGCCTTCCGCGGGCCACGGGCCGTGGAAGGCACACGTTCGGCCGGTGTGGCGCGCCGATGCCCGGGCAACCGAGAGGTGACAGACCCGCGTGCCGCCCCCCTCGTGATGCCGGGGCAGGACGCGCAGCAGCCGATACGAGGACACCACCATGCCGCCCACCGACACCGATCCGACCGGCCGGGCCGGCACGGGCCCGGCGGTGCGGACCGCCGCCCAGGCCCGGGCCGCCGTCACCGCCGCGCTCGGCCGGCACGCCGCCGTCCACGCGCGGCTGCACGGCGACGCCTGCCTGGCCGTCACGGAACTGGTCACCAACGCCATCCGGCACGCCGGGGGAGTGACCGGCTTCGCCGTGCGGGCGGGCGCGGGCGGCAGCGTGCTCACCATCGACGTCGAGGACGCCGACGACCGCCACCCGTGCGGCGACGGCTCCAGCCTGAAGGACCCGACCCGGGTCGGCGGGCGCGGCTGGGCGCTGGTCCAGCTGGTCGCGGCGAGCTGCGAGGTCCACGGGCTGGCCGGGGGCGGCAAGCGGATCAGGATCACCCTGGCGGCCTGACGCCCCGTCAACCGGGGGCGCGGTCAGGCGAGGAGGCGGGCCAGCACGTCGTCGAGGTCGAGGTGGTCGGACTCGGTGCCGGCCGGGACGAGGGCGAAGGAGTCGGCGAGGAACGCCGCCACCGCCTCGGCGGGGATGCTGACCACGGCGCGGCCGTCGTGCGGGCTCAGGGTGACCAGGACCCGGCCGTCCGGACCGGGCTCGACCAGGACGTCGCCGTCGCCGACGGGGGCGCGGCGGCCCTCGTCCAGCAGTTCGCGGCCGAAGTACCACTCGATGGTCCCGCCGCCCGGGCCGCGGGACGGGAAGGCCAGGCACACGCCGTACGGCAGCGCCGTCTCGAAACGGAGCTCCGCGGTGAGGGCGACGTGCGGGAACGGGCCCTCGGGGAGGGTGACGTCGGTGGACCGGGACGTGGCGACGGGCATGCGGCGGAACCTCATTCTGCTGGAGGTGCGGTGCTGACGAGTCCGGTGCGGCCGGCCCGGGCCGGACGGCCGGGCCGGGGGAGCGGCACGGCGCGGCTACCCGCAGCGGCGCGGTCCACGCGTCGCGGTTGCGGAACCGTTACCGGCCGCCGGCCGGGGGTTTCCGACCGGCCCGACGGGGCAGCCGGAGGGCGGCCGGGCCGACACCGGCCCACCACACCCCCGATGCGGAAAGGACCCACCATGGACCTCACCCACAGCCCGCTGGCGGACGGCGACCGCGACACGGCCGGGGACGCACTCCAGGGCGCTCTGGTCGACCTCGTGGACCTGTCGCTGGTGGCGAAGCAGGCGCACTGGAACCTGTACGGGCCCCGGTTCCGCTCCGTCCACCTGCACCTCGACGAGGTGGTGGCGACCGCCCGCGACTTCGCGGACCAGGTCGCCGAGCGGGCCGCCGCGATCGGCGTCAGCCCCGACGGCCGGGCCGCCACGCTGGCCCGCACCAGCGGCCTGCCGGAGTTCCCGGCCGGCTGGACCGCCGACGACGAGGTGGTCGACCACCTGGTGAAGGCGTTCGGCGCGGTGATCGGCCGGATGCGGGAGCGGATCGAGAAGACCGAGAGCGCGGACGCCGTCACCCAGGACCTGCTGATCGCGGTCACCGCCGCACTGGAGAAGCACAGCTGGATGTTCCGCGCCGAGAACCAGAACTGACCTGCGGCGCAAGGCACTCGCCGCCCGCCCGGGGCCGCCGCGCCGCGGGCGGGCCGGTCGCGCGGGAAAATCCGGCGCGCCGGGTGCATACCTTGCGCCGCCCGGGGCAGCCGGAGCCCGGTGGCCGGGCCGACCCGCGCGGGCCGGCGCCACCGAGGACCCATCGGGGCTCCCGCAGGAGGGAGCCGCACGAACGAGGAGAACGCCCCATGGCGGTGGAGCATGCGTCGGAACGGCTCGTGGAACTGCTGAACCGCGACGACGCGATGCAGGACCAGTGGGTGGCCGCGGTGGCGGCCACCCTGGGAGGCCGGATCAGCCGCGCCGAACTGGAACGCGAACTGACCGACCTCTACCAGGCGCTCGCCCAGGCCCTCGGCAAGGGCAGCCTGGACTGGCGCGGCGAGGACTACTCCGAGGTCCGCGCCCTGCTGGTGGAGCTGTCCCGCACCCGGGCCCGGCACGGGTTCACCCCGACCGAGACCGCGATCAGCGTCTTCGCGTGCAAGGACGTGCTGGCCCCCACCACCGACAGCACCGCCGAGGACATCACCGCGTACCTCCAGCTGACCCGGCTGCTGGACGCCCTCGGCCTGTTCACCATCGAGACCTACGCCCGCGCCCGCGAGGAGATCATCAACGCGCAGGCCGAGCAGCTGCTCGAACTCTCCACCCCCGTCGTGAAGCTGTGGGAGGGCGTGGTCGCCGTCCCGCTGGTCGGCACGCTCGACTCCGCGCGCACCCAGGTCGTCATGGAGAAGCTGCTGCAGAGCCTGGTCGACTCCGAGTCCGAGCACGCCATCATCGACATCACCGGCGTCCCCGCCGTCGACACCGAGGTCGCCCAGCACCTGCTGAAGACCGTGGTCGCCGCCCGCCTGATGGGCGCCGAGTGCACCATCTCCGGCATCCGGCCGCAGATCGCCCAGACCCTAGTCGCGCTCGGCGTCCAGTTCGGCGACATCGTCACCAAGGCGACGCTCGCCGACGCGCTGCGCCACGTCCTGCAGCGCAGCGGCAGCCAGCAGCCCGCCGCCGCCCCGATCCCGGCGGGCGGCGACCGGTGAGCGACCGCGTCCCCATCCTGCGCATCGGCCAGGTCCTGCTGGTCTCCATCCAGATCGACCTGGAGGACCAGACCGTCCTCGACCTGCAGGACGACCTCGCCGAGCGGATCGTCGCGACCGGCGCCGGCGGAGTCGTCATCGACATCACCGCACTGGAGATCGTCGACTCCTTCGTCGGCCGCATGCTCGCCAACACCGCCGCCATCTCCCGCATGCTGGACGCCGAGACCGTCGTCGTCGGCATGCGCCCCGCCGTGGCCATCACCCTGGTCGAACTCGGCCTCTCGCTCGGCGGGGTGCGCACCGCGCTCACCCTCGACAAGGGCCTGGCGCTCCTCGAACGCGACCGTACCGCGCGTACGGCCCGCCCATGACCGGGCACGAGGTGGATCAGGAGGAGACCGTCCCGATCGCGTCCAACGACGACGTGGTGCGCGCCCGGCAGACCGTGCGCAGCTACGCGCAGCAGTGCGGACTGTCGCTGGTCGACCAGACCAAACTGGTCACCGCCGCCAGCGAACTCGCCCGCAACACCCTGGTCTACGGCGGCGGCGGCCGGATGCGCTGCGCCGCCGTCCGCCGGGGCGGCCGGGTCGGCGTGCACGCCGTGTTCGAGGACCACGGGCCCGGCATCCCCGACCTCGACCTGGCGCTCACCGACGGCTGGACCTCCGGGGGCGGCCTCGGCCTCGGCCTCAGCGGCGCCCGCCGCCTGGTCGACGACTTCGACCTGCACAGCGAGCCCGCCACCGGGACGAGGGTGTCGGTGACCAAGTGGAAGCGCTGACCTCCCCCGTGCTCGAGTGCGAGGACGCCGTGTGGCTGCGGCACTCCGAGTCGCTGCCCGCCGCCGCCCGCGGCACCGCCCGCCAACTCGCGCACCGCATCGGCCTGCTGCCCGAACGCGTCGCCGAGGTCGGCGTCGCCGTCAGCGAGGCCGCCACCAACCTGCTCCGGCACGCCGCCGACGGGGCGATGGTGCTGCGCGTGGTGCGCACCGACACCGAGGCGGCCCTGGAGTTCGTCACCGTCGACAGCGGCCCCGGGATGACCGACGTCCCCGGCGCGCTCGCCGACGGCTACTCCTCCGACGGCACCCTCGGCATCGGCCTCGGCGCGATCGCCCGGCTCGCCGACACCTTCGACCTGCACTCGCTGCCCGGCCGCGGCACCGTGCTCGTCGCCCGGTTCTGGAACCGCACCCCCGGCGGCCGCGACGCCGCCGCGCAGGGCGAACCCGTCGCCGCCGGCCTCACCCGCCCGATGAGCGGCCAGGACCTGTGCGGCGACGCCTGGGCGGTGCGCCCCGCCCACCCCGCGCCCGACCGGTCAGGCCACGGCGGGCCGGCAGCCGACCGGCTCGCACCGGTCGGCGCCCCCGCCCGGCTCGACTGGGCGGCGCTCACCAACCGCGCCCCCCGCCCGGCCGCCCCCGCCGGGACCGACCGGCCCGGCCGCGGCGGCGCGTTCCTGCTGATGTTCTGCGACGGGCTGGGCCACGGCCCGCTCGCCGCCCGGGCCACCTCCGACGCCGTCGCCGCCTTCCACCGCAGCGCCGCCCACACCCCCGACCAGGTGCTGGCCGACCTGCACCGGGCGCTGCGCGCCGGCCGCGGCGGCGCGATAGCCGTCGCCCTGGTCGAACCCGCCGAGCGGCGGCTCACGTTCTGCGGCGTCGGCAACGTCAGCGCGTTCGTGGTGGACACCGGCACCGGCGTCCGCCGCGTGCTGCCATCCGCGCCCGGCATCGTCGGCCACCAGATGACCGCCCCGCACACCGTCCGGCAGGAACTCGCCCCCGGCAGCGCCGTCGTCCTGCACTCCGACGGGCTCACCGACCGCTGGCGGGCCGCCGACCTGCCCGGCCTGTTCGACCACCTGCCGGTGACCGCCGCCGCCCTGCTGCTGCGCGACGCCGGCGTGCGCCGGGACGACGCCGGCGTGGTCGTCGCGAAGGGCGTCTGGTGAACGGACCGCACTCCCGCCCGCCCGTGCCGCTGGAGGCCACCACCATCAGCACCGCCCAGGACACCTTCGCCCTGCGCCGCAGCGCCCGGGCCGTCGCCGACCTGCTCGGCGCCGACGGCCAGGACGCCGTCCGGCTGGCCACCGCGCTCAGCGAACTCAGCCGCGACCTGCTCGGCGCCGACCGGCTCACCGCGAGCTTCGCGCTGCACCCCGACCCGGCGCCCGCCCTGCACGTCACCCTCTCCTGGCACGGCGTGCACCGGCTGTCCGAGGAAGCCCTGGAGGCCTCCGCCCGGCTGCTCCCCACCCACCACCGGCCCACCGGCGACGGCGGCACCGCCCGCGTCGAACAGCGCCTGCACCCGGCGGCCGAGGCCGACACCGACCTGGTCGAGCGGGCCCGCCGCCTGCTCGCCGCCCACTCCGGGCCCAGCGCCCAGGAGGACTCCCGCGCCCAGACCCGCGACCTGATCGCCGCGCTCGAAAAGACCCGCGCCCAGCGCGAAGAACTCAAGCGCCTCAACAGCGAGTTGGAGGAGACCAACCGGGGCGTCCTCGCGCTGTACTCCGAGCTCTCCCGGGAGCTCGAGGAGACCAACCGCGGCGTGGTCGCGCTCTACGCCGAACTCGACGAGAAGTCCCGCCAGTTGCGCGAGGCGAGCGAAGCCAAGAGCCGGTTCTGGGCGAACGTCAGCCACGAACTGCGCACCCCCGTCAACTCCGTCGTCGGCCTCGCCGAACTGCTGCGCGCCGACACCGACGCCCCGCCGGAGGAACGCGAACGCCAACTCGCGCTGATCGCCGGCTCCGGCCGCACCCTGCTCGGACTGGTCGACGAACTGCTCGACGTCGCCAAGGCCGAGTCCGGCACCCTCGAACCCCAGTGGGCGCCGCTCGACCTGCGCGCCGTCCTCGCCCACCTCGAAGGCACCCTGCGCGGCCTGGCCCGCCCCGGCGTCACCCTGCGGATCGACCCCGCGCCCGAACACGGCCCGCTGCTCGGCGACGAGACCATGCTCACCCGGATCCTGCGCAACCTGCTGTCCAACGCGCTGAAGTTCACCGAGACCGGCAGCGTCCACCTCGCCACCCGCCTCGACGCCCCGACCGGCGGCCTCGCCCACCCCACCCTGGTGCTGACCGTCACCGACACCGGCATCGGCATCCCGGACGACCAGCAGCAACGCGTGTTCGAAGAGTTCTACCAGGTCAAAGGCCCGCACCAGCGCGGCCGCCGGGGCACCGGACTCGGCCTGCCGTACGCCCGCCGCCTCGCCGGGATCCTCGGCGGCACCCTGCACCTGGAGAGCGCCCCCGGCCGCGGCACCACCCTCACCGTCCGCCTCCCCGCCCGCCCCGCGCCGCCGCCCGCCGCCGCCCGCCCCGCCGTGCTGCTCGCCGTCGACGACGACCCCGGCTTCCGGGCCGTCCTGCGGCCCCTGCTGGAGGAGATCGCCGACCGCGTGGTGGAGATCCCCGACGGCGCCGAGGCGCACGCCGCGATCCGCCGCACCCGCCCCGACGCCGTCGTCCTCGACCTCCAGCTCGGCGACACCGACGGCCGCGACGTCCTCGCCGCGCTGCGCGCCGACCCCGACCTGACCCACCTGCCGGTCGTCGTCGTCACCTCCGCGACCCTCACCGCCGCCGACCGCGCCGGCCTGGCCCACGCCCGCGCCGTCCTGCCCAAGACCGGCCTCACCGCCGCCCGACTCGCCGCCGCCCTGGCCGGCCCCCCGCACCGCCGCACCCCGCCCGAGGACGGACCGTGACCAGCACACCCACCGACGCCGGCCCCGCCACCGTGCTGGTCCTCGACGACCACGACGCCACCCGCTACCTGATCGGCAGCTGGCTGCGCCGCGCCGGACACACCGTCGTCGAAGCCGTCGACGGCGCCCAGGCCCTCGACCTGCTGGACCGCACCCCGGCGGCCGACCTGCCCGAACTCGCCGTCGTCGACATCAGCCTGCCCGACATGACCGGCTTCGAGGTGTGCGAACGCATCAAGCGGCAGCCCCGCACCGCCGCCCTGCCCGTCATCCACATCTCCGCCACCGCGATCGAAGCCAGCGACCGCACCCAGGGCCTGCACCGCGGCGCCGACGCCTACCTCACCGAACCCATCGACCCGGCCGAACTCCGCGCCACCGTCACCGCCGTCCTCCGCTACACCCGGGCCCGCCAGCGCGCCGAACACCTGGCCGCCCGGGTCGCCGCCCTGCACCGCTCCACCCTCGCCCTGTACGGCGCCGCCGGCACCGACGGACTGGTCACCGCCGCCGCCCTCGGCGCGACCCGGCTCGGCGCCGCCCGCGCCACCGCGATCGCCCTCGGACCCGACCGCGACACCCTGCACCTCGCCCACCACGCCGACGGCCCCGGGCCCGTCCGGCTGCTCCACGCCCCGCCCGCACTGCTCGACGCCCTCGCCCACCACACCCTCGGCGACGCCACCGGCACCGACACCACCCTCCTCGACGCCGACCAGTGGCACACCGTCCGCACCGACCACGGCCTCGCCGCCGCCGGACTCCCGGCCGGCCCCACCGCCCTGGTCGTCGCCCGCACCAAACCCGGCCGCCCGCTGCTCGCCCTCGCCGTCGACCGGGACGCCGTCGCCGCCCCCGACGCCCGCAGCCTGCTCTCCCAGCTCACCCAGGCCGCCGCGCTCGCCCTCGAAGCCCAGCGCAGCCAGGCCGAGGAACACGCCCTCGCGCTCACCCTGCAACGCTCCTTCCTGCCCAGCCGGCTCCCCGCCGTCCCCGGCGTCGAACTCGCCGTCCGCTACGAACCGGCCTCCGCCCGCAGCGAGATCGGCGGCGACTTCTACGAGGCCCTCGACACCCCGGCCGGCCTGCTCCTCGCCATCGGCGACGTCGCCGGGCACTCGCTGGAAGCCGCCATGGCGATGGGCGAACTGCGCCACGCCCTGCGCGCCTACGCCATCGAGGGCCACGACCCGCAGACCCTGCTGCACCGCCTGGACGCCCTGCTGGTGCGCCTGCGCCCCGGCCTGACCGCCACCGTCTGCCTGGTGCTGATCGCCCCCGACCGCCGCCGGCTGCAGGTCGCCAACGCCGGACACCTCCCCCCGGCGCTCAGACTGCCCGACGGCACCACCCGCTACCTCGACGACCACGGCATCCTGCTCGGCCTGAACATGCCGCAGCCGCCGCCCACCACCCACGCCGTCCCGGACGGCGCCACCCTGCTGCTGGTCACCGACGGGCTGATCGAAGTCCCCGGCGAACACCTGGAGACCGGACTCGAAGCCCTCCGCGCCGTCTTCGCCGACGCCCCGGCGGGCCCCGACAGCACCGGCGACCTGCTGCTGTCCACCTTCGCCAAGGCCCAGAGCGACGACGTCGCGCTGCTCGTCGCCCGGCTCCACCACCCCTGACCGGCCCGCCGGCGCGTCACGCGGACGGACGGGGCGGCCGCTCCGGGCCCTCCGGCCGGTCGTCGTCGGCGAGCTCCGGCTCCAGGCCCTCGGTGACCGGCGCGGCCGGCCGGCCGGTGTCCCGCCGCCAGCCGTCGAACGCCCACGCGGTCGCCGCCACCACCCCGAACCCCAGCAGCCAGCCGGCCAGCACGTCGCTCACCCAGTGCACCCCCAGCGCGACCCGGGTGAACCCCACCCCGAGCACGCTGACCACCGCCACCGTCCACGCCACCCGGCGCAGCGCGGGCCGCAGCAGCGGCAGGACCACCAGCAGCAGCACGGCGCAGCAGGTCGCCGCCGTCATCGCGTGCCCGGACGGGAACGAGAACCCCGGCGCGTGCGCCACCGGCTCGGGCAGCGACGGCCGGGCCCGGGCCACCGCCAGTTTCACCGCCGCGCCGATCGCCGCCGACGCGGCGACCGTGCCCGCCGCCCACAGCGCCAGCCGCCAGGCCCGCCGCCACAGCAGCAGCCCCGCCGCCAGGGCGACCAGCAGCCGCATCGTCACCGGGTCCCACACCCGGTCGCTGAACGTCCGCACCACGCCCAGCAGCGCCGGGTGCTCGCGCACCGCCCGGTGCAGGCCGGTCGCCGCGGACTCGTCGAGCCGGTGCAGCGGCCCCCAGTGCGCCTCGACCAGCACCAGCAGCAGCGCCACCGGCACCGCCGCCACCGCGAACGCGGCCGCGGCGGCCAGCAGCCGGGCGCCCAGCCGCAGGTCCGCGGTGCGGGGCGAGAAACGGGGACGGCGCGGGCGGCAGGTCACTGCGGGATCCTTCCACGGTCGGGGGACGGCGTCGCCGCCGCACCCGCTTCGGGCCCGGCCAGCGGGTCGGGCAGCACGGGGCCGGGCCGACCGGTGCGGTCGGCCTCCAGCTGGGCGGCGAAGGACAGGCCGACGAACAGCGCGATCGCCGTCAAATATGCCCACACCAGCAGCGAGAACACCGCACTGAGCGGCCCGTAGACCGCGTCGAACGAACCGGACAGCCGCAGGTACAGGCCCAGCAGCCAGGTCGCCGCCACCCACAGCACCAGGTACACGCCGGCCCCGAAGGCCAGCCAGCTGTAGCCCGGCTGCCGACGGCGCGGGGCCCGCCGGAACACCACGCTCGCCGACACCAGGCTGAGCAGCACGCCCACCGGCCAGCGCAGCCACTCCCACGCCACCACCGTGCCCGGACCCAGCCGGAACACCTCCTGCCCGGCCGCCGCGACCTGCCGCCCGGCCACCAGCACCAGGAACCCGGTGCCCAGCGGCAGCCCCGCCGCGGCCGCCATCAGCACACCCCGGCCGTACTTGCGGGGAAACGGCCGGTCCCGCTCGATGCCGTAGATCCGGTTCGCCCCGCGCTCGATCTGCGCCATCGCGGCCACCAGGTTCACCAGGGAGAACAGCGCGCCGAACCACAGCGCGAGGGTGCCGCCGCTGCGCTGCCGGCTGCGCTCCAGCACCTCCTGGACCAGCGCGGCACTCGACGGCGGCACCAGGCGCTCGATGCTGCCCGCCACCAGCTGCCCGACCGGCCCGCCGTGCAGTGACGCGGCCAGGCCCACCACCGCGACGGCGAACGGGATCAGCGCCAGCACCGCCTGGAACGCCAGCGCCCGGGCGTGACTGAACCCGTCGGCGTACCGGAACCGCAGGAAGGCGTCCCGGACCAGCGGCCACCGGCCCCGTTGACGCAGCGTCAGCACCGCCTCGTCCGCCGACAGGTGCTCGCGTCCGCCCCGCACCCGGCTGGCCGTCCCCATCAGGCCACCCCCTCGCGGGCCGCCACCGCCGCCGGCCGCCCCGGGGCCCGCACCAGCAGCACGCCCGGCCGGACCGTCAGGCGCAGCAGGCGACCGCCCGGCACCGGGTCGCCGTCGCACTCGCGCGGGCAGGGCCGGTCCGCCGCCAGGACGATCCGGCGGCCCCGGAAGTGCTCCAGCGGCGCACCCGGAACGGTCCGCCGCGCCCCGGTGGCCAGCGCGAGCAGCGCCGCGCACCAGCCGCGCAGCCCGTGCGGCTGCACCAGCACCAGATCCAGCAGCCCGTCGTCGGGCACCGCACCCGGCAGCAGCCGCACCCCGCCCTGGAGCGCGCCCACGTTGCCGACGACTGCCGTCCCCACCCGGCGGCGCAACGGCGGCCCGTCGTCCACCGTCACCGTCAGCGCGACCGGCCGGTCGCCCAGGTGCCGGGCCGCGCCCACCAGGTAGGCCGGCCAGCCGAGCCGGCGCTTCAACGCCCGCCCGGTGTCGGCCATCACGGCGGCGTCCAGGCCCATGCCGACCATCGCCGCCGCGGCCCGCGCCGGGAAGCCGTCGCCCTCGGCCCGGATCAGGTCGATCCGGCGGACCGGGCCGCCCAGGGCCGCCGCCAGCGCCGCCTCCGGGGCGGTCGGCAGCCCCAGGTTCCGGGCCAGCAGGTTGCCCGTGCCGCACGGGACGACGACCAGCGCGGCCCCGGTGCCCGCCAGCGCCTCGGCGCACGCCGTCACCGTCCCGTCGCCGCCGCAGGCGACCACCGTGCGGGCCCCCTGCGCGAGGGCCCGGGCCGCCGCCGCCCGCCCGGCGTCGTCCGCCGACCCCGGAAGGCACAGCGGCTCCCGGCAGCCGTGGGCCGCCAGCACCGCGCACAGGCGGTCCAGCAGCGCCCCGTCCACCACCACCGGGTTGAACACCACCGCGACCGGGCCGACCGGCGGCCGCTGCGCCGAACGCTCCTGGCGGGGCGTCAGCGCCCTGCGCACGGCCCACAGCGCGGCCGCGCCGTTCGCCGCGCCCGCCAGCACGTCCGTCGGATGGTGCATCCCCCGGTACAGCCGGGCGAACGCCACCAGCACCGGCACCGCCCAGGCCAGCGCGCACAGCGGCACCCGCGCCCGGCCCCGCACCCCGTGCAGCGCCAGCAGCCCCAGGCCGCCGTACAGCGCGGTCGCCGCCCCCACGTGACCGGACGGGAAACCGGACGTCGGCAGCGCCCCGTCGAGCCGCACCACCTCCGGCCGCGGCCGGTCCACCACCTGCGCGGCCAGCACGAACAGCGTCGCCTGCGCCGCCACCGCACCCGCGAGCACCACCGCCGGCCGCCACTGCCGGCGGAGCAGCAGCAGCCCGGAGGCCACCGCCGTCACCGCCACCACCGCCGGCGTGAACGCCACCGCCGACGCGAACGAACTCACCGCCGTCGCCGCGGGACTGCGGTGCTCGGACAGCCAGCCCACCAGCGCGCCCTCGCGCGGATCCCACCAGCCGGCCGGCGGATGCGTGATCAGCAGCCCGACCGCCACCAGCAGTACCCCCTGCGCCACCAGCGCCGCCGGCAGCGCCGCGAGGGGCCGCCCGCCTCCCTGAGTCCTCGTCATGGCACCCGTGTCCCCCCGCCGCCGGATTTCATCCCCCGTCAGCGGCGGCCGGCCGGCCGCCCCGGCATCGAACCCGCCCCAGCGGGTAGTCGAGCGCGGCCACCCATCCCGTGGACGGAGGAACCCCCGCCATGACGACCGAAGCCACCGTGCCGCCCCCGGCCCCCGCGCCCGTCCCCGCTCCCGCACCGGCCCCTCCCGCCGGTGGATCGGAACGCGGCCGGGCACTGCGCCGCCGCCTGGAAGGGCTGATCGGGATCGCCGCCACCGAAGGCAACCTGCTCACCCCGCTGCGCAACGGCGACGAGATCTTCCCCGCCATGCTGGACGCCATCGAGGGCGCGCGCCGGACCGTCGACCTGATGACCTTCGTGTACTGGCGCGGAGAGATCGCCCGGGTGTTCGCCCGCGCCCTGGCCCGCAAGGCCGCCGAGGGCGTCCGCGTCCGGCTGCTGCTCGACGGCTTCGGCAGCCGCCTCATCGAACCCGACCTGGTCGACCTGATGCTCGGCAGCGGCGTCCGGATCTCCTGGTTCCGCCGCCCGGTCCGGCTCTCGCCGTTCAAGCAGAACCACCGGTGCCACCGCAAGGTCCTGGTGGTCGACGCCCGCACCGCGTTCACCGGCGGCGTCGGCATCGCCGAGGAGTGGTGCGGCGACGCCCGCCACCCCGGCGAGTGGCGCGACACCCACGTGCGCGTGGTCGGCCCCGCGGTGGACGGCATCGCTGCCGCCTTCGCCCAGAACTGGGCCGAGTGCGCCCCCGGCACCCTGTACGACGACGCCGACCGCTTCGACGACCACGAGCAGCCCGGCCGGGCCGTCGTCCAGGTGGTGCGCGGCTCCGCCAGCGTCGGCTGGCAGGACCTGCAGACCCTGATGCGGGTCGTCATCTCCTCCGCCGAGCACCGACTGCGCCTGGCCACCGCGTACTTCGCCCCCGACAGCTACTTCGTCGACCTGCTGTGCGACGCCGCCCGCCGCGGCGTCGCCGTCGACCTGCTGGTGCCGGGCCGGCACACCGACAAGCGGGTCTGCCAGCTCGCCGGCGAACGCCACTTCGAGCGGCTCACCGCGGCCGGCGTCGCCGTGTGGCGGTACCGGCCGACCATGATGCACGCCAAGGTGCTGACGGTGGACGGGGCGGCCGCGGTCGTCGGCTCCGCCAACTTCAACCGGCGCTCGCTCGACCACGACGAAGAAGTCGTCCTCACCGTCCTCGACGAGGAGTTCACCGCCCGGCTCGACCGGCACTTCGACCAGGACCTGGCCCGCAGCGAACGCGTCACTCCCGGCCGCTGGCGGCGCCGAGGGCCCGCGCTGCGCGCCCTGGAAGCCGCCACCGCGCCCATCCGGCACTTCCTCTGACGGTGCGTCGGGTCGCTGCCCGCGGCCCGACGCACCTGCGGGCCGGGGGCTGCGGACACGCGGAGGCGGGCACCCCCGGTGTCGGGGATGCCCGCCTGCTGGTGCGTCGTGTCCGGTGCTACCAGCGGTACCAGCGGCTACGGCCGCCGCCGGCAGCCGTGCCCCGGGCCACGAAGCCGACGAGCCACACCACGAGGACGACCAGCGCCACCCACCACAGCGCCTTCAATGCGAAGCCGGCGCCGAAGAGCAGTACCGCCAGGAGCAGGACCAGGAGAAGGGGAACCACGACGGGCCTCCAATTGTGTCGGTACATCAGCTGCGATCAGACCGCCGTCTGCCCGCCGAACCGGGCGTTATGCCACGAAAGTTCGGCGAATGTCTTGAATGCGGGCCGACTGTCGCTGCGGCAGAACCCCGCGCCGGGATGGGAGACGGGCTGTCGTAGGGTGGCGGGCTCCGACTGTCGATGATCAGGAGCTGCCCGTCATGCCGGACGAGATCACGCTGCGGCCCGTCACCGCCGAGGACCTCGACCTCTTCGACCGCGAGTTCGGCGGACCGGAGGGCGTCGGCCCGCACCAGTGGTTCGGGTACCGCTCGACGGGCGTCCTGCGCCGCCGCTTCGCCGAGAACGGACTGCTCGGCACCGACGGCGGCGTCCTGTCCGTCGCCGAGGACGGCCGTACCGTCGGCCGGGTCGAATGGTTCCCCGGCAGCTGGGGACGCCCCGAGACCTCCTCCTGCTGGACCCTCGCCATCGGCCTGATCCCCGCAGCCCGGGGCCGCGGCACCGGCACCCTGGCCCAACGCCTCCTCGCCGACTACCTCTTCGCCCACACCCGCACCGACCGCCTCCAGGCCTGGACCGACCACACCAACCTCGCCGAACAACGCGCCCTCGAAAAGGCCGGCTTCACCCGCGAGGGCGTCCTCCGCTCCGCCCAGTGGCGCGACGGCCGTTGGCACGACCAGGTGATCTACTCCCTGCTCCGCACCGACCCGCGGTGAGCGTCACCGCCGGCCGGCGCCCGCCCCGCCGCCGCGGCGCATGCAGACCCGGTCGGAGAGACCGACGGCCTTCTCCTCCGCGAGTACCTGCCGCAGCCCGTCGGTGAGTTGTCGCTCCGTCAACTCCCGGAACCCCAGACGTCGGTAGTACGGCGCGTTCCACGGGACGCTCCGGAACGTCGAGAGTGTCAGCCCGTCGAGCCCCCGCCCGGCCGCCCACCCCGTGACGTGATCGATCAGCTCCCGGCCCAATCCCCGCCCCGCGGCCGCCGGATGGACACTCACCTGCTCGATGTGGGCGCAGCCGTCGAGCAGCCGGACCAGCACGAAGCCCTGCGGGCGGTCGGCGTCGTCGACGGTCACCCAGAGGTGGCCGAGCTGCTGGTGCGGCGCGAACTCCTCGGCGCGGGGCGGCGGGTGGTCGGCGATCTCCGCCATGCCGATGGCCCGGAAGGCTGCCCCGGCCGCGAGCTGGAGGGCGGGCAGCGACGACAGGTCGGCGGGCGCGGCGGGGCGGATCGGCATGACGGACACTCCCTCACGGTCGGGGCGGGGCACGGGGTCAGCCGACGCGGACGGGAGAGACGGTGATCCGGTCGGGCCGGAAGAGGTGACGGCCGACCAGGTGCGGGACGGGGGCGTCGGCGTCGAGGTGGAGCCGGACGCGGGGGCGGCCGGCGAGCGGGGTGAGGTCGAGGGCGGGGGTGTCGACGCCGGTGAGGGCCACCTCCAGGAGCTCCAGGGACGGGAAGAGGGACGCGACCGGCGCGAGGGAGTAGCCGGCGGCCACGTCGAGCAGCGACAGCGAGGTGACCCGGGGGAGCGGCTCGTGGTCGGCCAGTGCCTCCAGGTCGGGGGCGACCAGCGTCAGCTCTTCGAGTCCCACGACGCGCCGGACGATCGTGAACAGGTCGTCGACCTGCCGCTCGGCCGGAACGGACCGAATGGCCAGGGTCTGCAGCGCCAGGCCGGACAGCGGCGTCAGGTCGTACAGGTCGGGGCACTGGTAGACCGCGAGGGCGCGGAGTCGTTCCCAGCGCCGGACGAAGGAGATGTCCGAGAGGCCGGCCACGGTGGACAGGGCCAACTCCTCGACCTGGCCCGCGAGTCGACTCCACAGTTCGGGGTCGACCGGCATCCGGCTCCCGCCCAGCCAGATGCGGCGCAGGGTCGGAAGGCCGGCGAGCTGGGCGATCCGCTCGGCCGAGGTGACCGGTACCTGGATCGCGGAGAGGTCGGCCCGTGCCACCACCCGCCGGGCGAACTCGCGGCCCTCGAAGCGCCCCCACTGGTCGATCACGCTGTGCAGGGTGCCGGGACGGTGGCCCGGCTCCGCGAGTTCCTCCAGCAGGGCGAGCGCGTCGCCGCCGCCGATCAGTCCGAGGGTGTGCGCGATCAGCCAGTGGCCGCTGTCCTTCCGGGCCGCTGCGTCGCTCTCCACGATCTCCCGCAGCAGCGGCACGAGTTCGTCGCCGACGGAGGCCAGCCGGGCGGGGTCCGTCTTCGCTTCGAGGAGAGCGGGAAGGTCCTCGCGGAGGCGGGCCAGCACGGTGTCTCGGACCTCGCCGTCGAGTTCCGGGGCGCTCGGCAGGCAGGTGGCGGCTAGCAGGTGGACGGCCGGCCGGAGGCCGGCCGGGGCGGCGTCCGCGGCGGCGAGGACGGTGGTGAGGAGCTCGGCGCGTTCGCGGCGGCCGCAGTAGCCCACGGTCATCCGGATCACGTCGCCCCACTGTTCGTCGGCGGCGTGCCCGGCCAGCAGGCCGAAGTCCCGCTCCTCCCGGAACTCCATCGCGGCCAGGTAGTCCTGGAAGGTGCGGTGGATGAACTGGAAGGTGTCCGGGCCGGTCTCGGTGAGCAGGCCGGTGCGGTTGAGCAGGTGAACGTACGCCTGCTCGGCGTCGGTGCGGCGGGCGACGCCGGGCAGGTCGCGCAGGGCCTTGCCGATCTGCGCGACGGCGTCCCGGCGCCGGCCCTCGGCCTGGTTGTTGCGCACCAGCCAGTGGGCGATCCGGCGGAGCAGCGCCAACTGCTCCTCCTCGGAGGCCTGGAACTGCTCCGCGCCCTGCACCCGCCGGCCCTCGTCGCGCTTGACCAGCATCATGGTCATCGCGTCGCGGTACAGCGCCATGCGGTGGCGCGGCAGGGCGCCGTCCGACTCGCGGTTGAGCGCGCAGATCATGGCGCACAGGAGCGGGCTGTCGGTGAGTTGGGCGACTTCCGGGACGGTGTCCAGGGTGCGGAGGAGGTCGGCCCGGTCCTGGTCCACCTCGTGGCGCCAGCGCTGGGCCTCCGCGTCGGTGTGCTGGGCGGACAGGAGTTCGCGCAGGGCCGCTTCGTGCCAGCGTTCGACGAACTGCCGGCGGTCCTGGCTGTTCATCGGGCAGAGCAGCAGCTCGTCGAAGCCGAGGTGCCCGAGCCAGCCGGGGGGAACCGCGGAGGGCCGGACGGTGGCCAGCGTCCAGGTGTCGGGGTAGTGGCCGAGCAGCCGGTCGACCCAGCCGAGGGCCTCCTCGCGCTGCTCGCCCGGCACCTCGTCCAGGCCGTCGACGAGCAGCAGGGCGCGGCCGGTGCTCAGCAGCCGGTGGGCCCAGCCCGGTGGTTGACGGTCGGCGCACATCCGGTCGTCGAGGGCGAGGAACTCCTCGGGGCGTGGCGCCATGACGCCCTTGCGGTGCAGCTTGCGGAGTTGGAGGACCAGCGGGACGCGGTGGTTGAACTCCTCCAGGCCGCTGCCGAGGGTGCCGTTCATCGCGCCGACGGCGAGCCACTGGACGAGGGTGGTCTTGCCGGAGCCCGCTTCGCCGCGGACCAGGATGCGGCGGCGGCCCCGGAGGATCTGCTCGGCGCGCTGCGGGCCGGGGCCCGGGCCGCTCCTCGGCTCCGTGGACCGGATCTCCAGGCTCAGGTAGGAGGTGGAGAGGTCCCAGCCGCGGCGGCCGGGCCCGGCGGCCTGGCGCAGGCCGAAGATCCGGATCCGCCCGTAGTCGGCCTCGATGGCCTTCGCGTAGTCGCGCTCGAAGTCGCGGTCGGCGGTCCCGGTGGCGGAGATGCCGTCCGGGCGCGGGAGTTCACCCAGGTGCTCGGCGAGCGCCGCACCGAAGCCGGGGTCGGCGAGGAGCACCGCCGCCGGGACCAGGTCGAACCGGGAGTGCTCCCAGGTACCCGGTTGCCGGTCCTGGACGGCGATGCCGAGCAGGTGGTCGTGCAAGACCACGGCGGCCCCCGACATGCCCGACCACGGTGAGTCGACGCCCCGCCGGCCGCGGGGCGGGCGGTGCTCGACGGCGAGCACGTGGCGGCCGGTCCGCAGGCCGGTGCCGGGGGTCAGGGTGGCCGGCACCTGGACCGTGTCGAGGCGCTCCCGCTCGTCCCGCCCCGCCCACGGAAAGCCCGTCAGGTGGCAGCCCGGGAGGGGGTCGAGCGTTTCGACGCTGCCCCAGCGGAGCGGCTCGAACCGGTCGGCGCGGACCAGGTCGCGGTCGGCGAGCAGCAGGGCCGCGTCGAGGTCGGGGGAGCGCCACACGGTGGTGCAGGGCGTCCAGCCGGTGCCGCCCAGGACCGCGGCCTCCACCGAGGCGCCGCCGATGTGGGCCGCCGTCAGGACCAGTCGCGGGCCGAGCAGGCAGCCGCTTCCCTGGGTCGTGCCCCGGACCGCGGCCACGTGATGGGCGAGGAACGACACGGTCAGAACCCGTCCCGGCTGCCCAGGTCGGAGTGGGAGACGTCGAGGCTGCCGCCGGTGGCCGCGTCCTTGGGGGTGAGGGTCACCGAGACCTTGTGGGTGCGGGTGCGGGTCGCGCCCGCCTCGGCGTCGGCGGAGAGGACCCAGGCCTTGACGCCGCCCTTGGCGCGGGCGTCGCGCTTCAGCTCGACGGTGAAGTCGAGGGTGACCGGCCCGACCTCGAACTGGACGGCCTGGCCGCGGCCGCGTTCGGAGGCGTCGAGCAGTCCGAGGCGGACCGCCTCGATCGCGTCGGCCAGTTCGATGTCATGACGGTCCGTCACGTGTGCCCCCACAGGTCGGAGTTCCCCGAGGGGAGCGTAGAGCGTCCGCCGCGCGGCGGGGGCCGGGTTGGATCAATCGGTGCCCAGGAGTGCCGCGAGGTAGGGCGCGGTGGGGCTGTTCGGGGCGGCGGCGACGGCCGCCGGGGTGCCGGTGGCGAGGACGCGGCCGCCCGCGGTGCCGCCGCCCGGGCCGAGGTCGACGAGGTGGTCGGCGCCGGCGACGAGAGGCAGGTGGTGTTCCGCGAGCAGGACGGTCGCGCCGGCGTCGACCAGCCGGTGCAACTGGGCGGTGAGCACCTCGCTGTCGGCCGGGTGCAGGCCCGTGGTGGGCTCGTCCAGCAGGTACAGGGTGCGGTGCCGGCGGGCGTGGTGCAGTTCGGCGGCCAGCTTGACCCGCTGCGCCTCGCCGCCGGAGAGCTCGGGCGCCGGCTGCCCCAGGCGCAGGTAGCCGAGGCCGACCTGCTGCAGCACCGTCAGGATCCGGGCCGCGGCCGGGACGTCGGCGAAGAACGGCGCGGCCTCGTCCACCGTCATGGCCAGCACGTCGGCGACGGTCGCGCCGCGGTAGGCGATCTCCAGGGTCTGCGGGTTGTAGCGGCTGCCGTGGCAGTCCGGACACGGGTTCCACGCGGTCGGGAGGAACAGCAGCTCGACCTCGATCGCGCCCGCGCCCTCACAGGTCGGGCAGCGCCCCGACGCCACGTTGAACGAGAACCGCCCCGCGCCGTAGCCGCGCCGGCGGGCCTCGTCCGTGGCGGCGAACAGCTTGCGGACGGTGTCCAGCAGGCCCGTGTACGTCGCCAGGTTGGAGCGCGGGGTGCGGCCCAGCGGCGTCTGATCGACCGTCACCACCCGGCCCACCGACGGGTCGGCCGCCGCCGCCTCGGCCGCCGCGCCCAGCAGCGTCGACTTGCCCGCGCCCGAGACGCCCGTCACCGCCGTGAGCACGCCCAGCGGCACGTCCACGTCCACGCCCCGCAGGTTGTGCCGGGTGACGCCGCGCAGGCGCAGCACGCCCGACGGGGTGCGGCCCCGGGACGCGGGCGGGGGCGGCGGATCGAACAGGAACCGTCGGGTGGCGGAGTCGGCGACGGAACGCAGACCGTCCACCGGACCGCTGTACAGCACCCGGCCGCCGCCCGCGCCCGCGCCCGGGCCGACGTCCACCAGCCAGTCCGCGCCGCGCACCACCGTCATGTCGTGCTCCACCACGAACACCGAATTGCCCGCCGCGCGCAGCTCGGCGAGGACCTCGCGCAGTGCCTCGGTGTCCGCCGGGTGCAGGCCCGCCGACGGCTCGTCCAGCACGTACACCACGCCGAACAGGCCGGACCGCAACTGGGTCGCCAGGCGCAGGCGCTGCAACTCGCCGGTGGACAGGGTGGGGGCGGCCCGGTCCAGCGACAGGTAGCCGAGGCCGAGCCGGCGCAGCGCGGCCAGCCGGTCCGTCAGGTCGGCGGTGATCAGGCCGGCCGGACCCTCCCCGCCGGTGAACGGCCGCAGCACCTCGGCCAGGCGGTCGGCCGGGAGAGCGGCGAGCTCCGTGATCGGCAGGCCCGCGAACGTCACCGCCAGCGCCTCCGGCCGCAGCCGCCGGCCGCCGCACAGCGGGCACGGCGCCTGCTCCAGGAACCCGGCCGCCTTCGCCCGGGCCGCCTCGCTGCGGGACTCGGAGAACGCCTTCAGCACCAGGCGGCGGGCACTGCTGTACTTGCCCCGGTACGGGCGCTGGATCCGGCCCGGCTCCCGCTCCGGATGGACCGTCACCACCGGCTGCTCGTCCGTGAACAGGATCCACTCCCGGTCCGCCGCCGGCAGCTCCCGCCACGGACGGTCCAGGTCGTGGCCCAGCGCGCCGAGGATGTCCCGCAGGTTCTTGCCCTGCCACGCGCCCGGCCAGGACGCGACCGCACCCTCCCGGATGCTCAGCGACGGATCCGGCACCAGGGACGCCTCCGTCGCCCGGTGCAGCACGCCCTGCCCGTGGCACTCGGGGCAGGCGCCGGCCGGGGTGTTCGGCGAGAACGCGTCCGAATCCAGGCGGGGCGCGCCCGGCGGGTAGCTGCCGCACCGCGAGAGCAGCATCCGCAGCAGGTTCGACATGGTGGAGACGGTGCCGACGGACGAACGCGAGGACGGCACGGAACGGCGCTGCTCCAGCGCGACGGCCGGCGGCATGCCGGTCACCGCCTCCACCCGCGGCGCCTCCACCTGCCGCAACAGCCGCCGCGCGTACGGCGAGACGGACTCCAGGTACCGGTGCTGCGCCTCCGCGAACAGCGTGCCGAACGCCAGCGAGGACTTCCCCGACCCCGAGACGCCGGTGAACGCGACCACCGCCCCGCGCGGCACCGCCACCGCCACCCCCCGCAGGTTGTGCACCCGCGCCCCGCGCACCCGCACCATGCCGTCGTCGACCGTCTCCGCGCTGCTCACCGCGCCACGCTACCTCGCCGGGGGCCGGGGGCGGGGGCACCGCGAGGGGGACGGTGCAGGTCATGGAGGTGACGGGCGGTCAGGAGGCGGCGGCGGTCCAGGGCCAGCCGAGGAGGGTGGTGCGCATCAGGCGGGCGGCGGGGGAGAGGCGGGCGGTGGCGGACCAGTGGAGGGTGAGGGTGCGGCGGCAGGTCGGGGCGTCGACGGTGAGCAGGGCGAGGGGGAGGCGGCCGGCCGCCCGGCGGCCGACGGCGGGGATCAGGCCGACGCCGAGGCCGGCGGCGATCAGGTCGGCGACGGCGGCGAGTTCGTCGCTCTCGCAGACGATCCGGGGCGGGTGGCCGAGGGTGCTGAAGAGGTGGTCGAGGAGGCGGCGGTTCCAGTGGCCGGGGCGGGCGGTGATGAACGGCAGCGGGGCGAGTTCGGCGAGGGCGACGGAGCGCCGGCCGGCCAGCGGGTGGCCGTCGGGAACGGCCAGCCAGACCGGCTCGTCGAGGAGCGGTTCGCTGTGCAGGCCCTCGCCGTGGACGGGCTGCGAGGCGACGCACAGGTCGACCTCGTGGGCCCGGAGCCGACGGGCCATCAGGTCGGCCGCCAGTTGGCGGAGTTCGACCTCGGCGGCCGGGTGGGCGCGCTTGTACGCGGCCAGTGGCGCGGTGAAGGTGAGGAAGGTCTCCGAGGCCAGCCGGACCGTCCCGAAGCCGTCGCCCGCCGCTTCCGCGACGGCCCGGCGGCCGGCCTCCAACTCGCCGAGGGCGCGCTCCGCGTAGCCGCGGAACAGCCGGCCCGCCTCGTTCAGGCGCAGCCGGCCGCGGCGGTCGAACAGCGGGGTGCCGAGTTCGTCCTCCAGGCGGGCGATGGTGCGGCTCAACGACGGCTGGGCGACCCGGAGTTCCTCGGCGGCCCGGCTGAGGTGCTCGAACCGTGCCACCACCAGGAACTGGGTCAGTGCGTGCAGGTCCATGGCTGCCCCCGGTGCTGTCGCCGCCCCTCCATGACGGATCGGGCATAACCCCATAGCAATATTGATCTTAGACGGGATCGCCGGCCGGTCATAACGTCGGGAGGAGAGCATGTTCCGCCCCCGGCACCAGGATTGAGGGAGATTCCCGCCATGGCCGCATCGGCCGTCCCCGAACGCGCCGTCCCCGGACGCGCCGCCCCGGACCGCATCGCCCCCGAGCACGCCGCCCCGGACCGTCCCGCCCGCACCGGCCGCGCCGGCCAGGTGGTGCGCGCACTGGCCGCCCTGCACACGGCGGCCGGGTACGGGCAGCCCGTGTTCGCCGGCGTGTACCTGAGCGGGGCGTACGACGGCCTCGGCTGGCACCTGGCCGGGGCGAACGCCGTCACCAGCCTCGGCTACCTCCAGCTGATCGCCGCGGTCGTGCTGTGGTTCCGCTCCCGGCTCGGCTGGCCGGTGGCGGGCACCGCGCTGGTGGTGGTCGCCGAGACGGTGCAGTACTTCGCCGGGCTCGACGGCGCGCTGTGGCTGCACCTGCCGCTCGGGGTGGCCACCATCGCGGGCCTCACCGTCCTCACCGTCGGCCTGCTGCGCGTTCCGCTGCCCGGCCGCGGGCCGGGGGTGCGCGGTGAGTGAGCGCCGGCTCCCGGTCTCCAGGCGGCAGGTGCTCGCACTCGGCGGCGCGTTCGGACTGCTGACGGCGGGCGGGCCGGCGTCCTCGGCGGCGCTCGCCCACCGGCCCGCCGGGACGGGCGGGCTGCTGCGCAGCGCGGTCCCGCTGCCGCCCGCGTTCCGGGTGCCGCTGCCGCGCCCGGCGGTGCTCGCGCCGGTGTCCACCGCCGGAGGCGTCGACCGGTACGAGATCGTCCAGCGGGAGACCGTCGCCGAGATCCTGCCCGGGGTGCGCACCCCGCTGTGGACGTACGGCGGCAGCTTCCCCGGGCCGACCGTGGAGGCCCGGCGCGGCCGTCCCACCGTCGTCACCCACCGCAACGAGCTGCCCGTTCCGACGGTGGTCCACCTGCACGGCGGTCGCACGCCGGCCGAATCCGACGGCTACCCCACCGACCTGGTGCTGCCGAGCAGTTGGTCCGAGCACCGGCACGGCGGCGGGATGGCCGGAATGGCCGGGATGGCGGATCCGCGGGCCGTGCAGAGCCGCGTGGTGCGCGAGTACACCTTCCCGAACGACCAGCGCGCCGCCATGCTCTGGTACCACGACCACCGGATGGACTACACCGCCCCGGCGATCTGGCGCGGCCTCGCCGGGCTGCACATCGTCCGCGAGGACAGCGAGCGGTCCCTCGAACTCCCGGACGGGGAACGGGAAGTGCCGCTGGTGATCACCGACCGGGCGTTCGCCGCCGACGGCAGCCTCGCCTACCCGTCGCTGGACCCGTCGCTGCGCGGGCGCCCCGGAGTGCGGGAACCGTACGCGGCAGGCGTGTGGGGGGACGTGGTCCTGGTCAACGGCGCGCCGTGGCCGGTGCACGAGGTGGCCGCGGTGCGGCACCGGCTGCGGGTGCTGAACGCGTCCAACGCCCGGCACTACGAGATCGAGGCCGTCGACCAGGACGGGCGGACGCTGGACCTGGTGCAGATCGGCGCCGACCAGGGCCTGCTGGCCGCACCGGTGACGCACCGTCGGCTGCCGCTGGCGCCGGCCGAACGCTACGACCTGCTGGTGGACTTCGGCGCGGTGAAGGTCGGCGGAACGGTCCGGCTGCTGAACCGGCTGGGCAGCGGGCGCACCCGGGAGGTGATGGCGTTCCGGGTGGTCCGGCAGGAGCAGGACGACAGCCGGGTGCCGGCCGTGCTGTCCACCGACCTGCCGCAGTGGCGGCGCGAAGACGCCGTCCGGGTGCGGGAGTTCGCCTTCCGGGCCGGGCGGACGGGCGAGGGGCACGGCTGGCTGATCGGCGGCCGGCCGTTCGACCCGGCGCGGGAGGACGTCAGTGTCCGGCTGGGCGACCTGGAGGTGTGGCGGCTGATCGCGGACGTCCACCACCCCGTCCACCTGCACCTGGTGGGCTTCCGGATCCTCGGCCGGGGCGGCCGCGCACCGCTGCCGCACGACGCCGGGCTGAAGGACACGGTCGCGCTGCGTCCGGGCGAGGCGGCGGAGGTCATCACCCGGTTCGACGGCTACCGGGGCCGCTACCTGTTCCACTGCCACAACGCCGAGCACGAGGACATGGGCATGATGGCGAACCTGGAGGTCCGGTGAGCGGGGCGGCGGACGGGGCGCCGGACTTCGCCGTGGGCGAAGAGACAGCTCACCGGGCCGTTCCGCGGGGCACAGTGGTGACCATGCCGAACCGCGTAGCCGTCCTGTCCGACATCCACGGAGTCCTGCCGGCCCTGGAGGCCGTGCTCGCCGAACCCGAGGTCCGCGCCGCCGAGCTCGTCGTGCTCACCGGGGACATCGCCGCCGGGCCCCAACCGGCCGAGGTGCTCGACCTGTTGACCGCGCTCGGCGACCGGGTCCGGTGGGTCGGCGGCAATGCGGACCGCGAACTCCTGGAGTACCGCAGGCGCGGGCGCGGGACGATACCCGACCCGATCGGCCCGTGGGCGGCCGAGCAGCTCCGCGAGGACCACCTCGACCTGCTCGCCTCGCTGCCGCCCACGCTCACGCTGAACGTCGGCGGCCTGGGGGAGGTGCTGTTCTGCCACGCCACACCGCGCGACGACGAGGAGGTGGTACTGGTCGACTCCCGGCTCGACCGCTGGGCGGAGGTCTTCGACGGGGTCGCCCCCGAGGTCCGCACCGTGGTCTGCGGCCACACCCACATGCCGTTCGTCCGCCTCGCCCACGGCCGGCTCGTGGTCAACCCCGGCAGCGTCGGCATGCCGTACGGCCGCGCCGGTGCGCACTGGGCGCTGCTCGGCCCGGGCGTCGACCTCCGCACCACCCCCTTCGACCCGGCGGCCGCCGCCGCCCGCCTCGGCCGCGAATCGTCCTACCCCGAGATCGCCGCCTGGGCCGACTACTACCTGCACGCCCGGGCGACCGACGCCGAAGCCCTCACCGCCTTCGCCCCCCGGGACGGGCGCGGCCACCAGGCCTGAGACCGGCCCGGACCGGCGCGTCCTCAGCCGGACTTGGCGATCTTCAGGACCTTGCCGGTGGCACCGGTGCTGACGTAGCCGCCACCCTGGTAGTCGTCGGTGAGGTAGTAGCGGAGGGTGATCTCGTCGGCGAACCAGCCGTAGTCGACGACCAGGTGACGGGACGTCGGGGCGGTGACGCCGAGTTCGCTCCCGGCCCTGGCGAGGCCGGCCGGGAGGAGGGTCCAGTCGATCCGGGTGAGATCGACCGGCTTCTCGTTGGCTCCGAGGGTGCCGCCGGGCGTGCTGGTGATCTTGCCGGCCCGGTAGGTGAGGGTGTCGTAGCGCTTGGGGTGGTCCTTGGTGACGGCCCTGGCGGTGGCGTACTCCGGGTAGATCACCAGTTGGGTGATGGTGGCGTTGCCGGTCGCCGAACGGATCGTGTCGACCACGGCGCGGGCCCCGTCCGGGGTGAGCAGGTCGCGGTCGGCGGGAGCGGGGGCGGGAGCGGGGGCGACGGGCGCGCCGGCGCTGCTCGACGCCCGCGGGGTCGACCCGGCCTGGACGTGCCGGCCGGCCGCCCCCGGCCGGCCGCCGAACGACCAGGCCAGCACGCCGAGCACCGCGACGGCCGCCACCGCCGTGAGCACCGGCACGGCGCGCCGACGGGAGGCCGGCCGTACGGGGGCGGAGGTCGCCAGGGTGGGCGAATACGGAGTGGCGGTGTCCGGCGCGGTGCTGTTCGGCGCGGTGGCGGAGTGGAGCGCGGCGGGGACGGCGTCGAGCTGCGTCGGCGCGAACGTGCTGCCGCCGAGGGTGCCGTCGATGCCCTGCTCGGCCGCGGCCAGCAGGCGGTCCAGTTGGTCCGGGTCGGGCCGGGCGGCGGGGTCGCGGGCGAGCACCGCCGTCAGGGTGGCGCCGAGCGGGCCGCAGCGCAGCGGTGGCGGCAGCGGCTCGTCCAGGACGGCGGCGAGCGTGGCGAGGGTGGTGGCGCGGCGCAGCGGGTGGTGGCCCTCGACGGCCACGTACAGCGTCATGGCGAGCGACCACAGGTCGGAGGAGGGGTCGCCCTCGTGGCCGCGGATGCGCTCCGGGGCGATGAACTCGGGCGAGCCGATCAGCGCGCCGGTCGCGGTCAGGCTGGTGGAGCCGCGGAGCGCGGCGATGCCGAAGTCGGTGAGGACGGGCGTGCCGTCGGCGCGCAGCAGGACGTTGGCGGGCTTGACGTCCCGGTGGTGGATGCCGGCGGCGTGCGCGGCCCGCAGCGCGGACAGCACGCCGCGGCCGACCCGGGCCGCCTCGTGCGGCGCGAGGCTGCCGCGGGCGAGGCGGTCCTGCAGCGAGCCGCCGGCCACCAGTTCCATGACCAGCCACGGGTGCGGGAGTTCGGGGGTGTCCACGATGTGGTGGATGGTCACCACGTGCGGGTGCTGGAGCCGCGCCAGGGCCCGGGCCTCGCGCAGCACCCGCTCGCGGAGCTCGTACGCCGCGGCCGGGTCGGCGGCGAGCACCGCCGGGTCCGGTGGCCGGACCTCCTTCAGCGCGACCTCGCGCTCCAGCATCGTGTCCCGGGCCCGCCACACCAGGCCCATGCCGCCGCCGCCGAGCCGGCCCAGCAACTCGAAACGGCCGTCGACGAGTTGGCCGCCCGGGCCCGCGTTCACCATGGCGGTCATGGTAGGGGCTGCGGCGGACAGCCTCCGCACCGGCCGTCGGCGCCGCCGGCCGCCGGGCGTGCCGACGGGTCGTCAACGGGCGGTCAGCGCCGTGGGGGAGGACGCGCCGGCGGCCAGCAGGCGCGGTGCGCCGGTGCCGTCGGCGGGGACGGACCACAGGTCGGTGGTGCGGCCGTCCTTCGCGGGCAGGGCGTAGCCGAGGGTCCGCCCGTCCAGCCAGGCGGCCTGGTCGTCGAGGTTGCGGTTCTCGGCGACCGGGTGCTCGGACAGGTCGGCGAGGTCGAGGACGTAGAGCCGCCACGGGTCGGCGGGGTCGGCGGAGACGCGTTTCTTGAAGGCGATCCGGGTGCCGTCGGGGGAGAGCGACGGGCATTCGACGTTCTCCTTCAGGGCGCGGGCGGACCAGGACCTGAGGTCGCCCTCGACCAGGTGGGTGCGCCCGCCGGTGGAGACGGTGGCGTAGAAGCGGTTGTCGTCGGCGGCGAAGGTGACGCCCCAGTAGTTGACGTCGGCGGCGTGGTACCGGGCGCCGTCCAGGGTCAGCGGGATGTCCTCGATCGACTTGATCAGGTAGCCGGTGCGCAGGTCGAGGACGGAGGTGCGGGTGGAGAAGCCGCTGACGGCGTACGAGTCGCCGACCGCGAACGCCGTCCAGGACAGCACCTGCCCGGACGGCGAGACCCGGGCCCGGTTCGGGACGCCGGGCAGGGTCAGGGCCTGGAGCTGGTGGAACTGCCGGTCGTAGACGACGGCTTGGGTGCGGGCGGGGGTGCCGGGCGTGCCGGGCAGGGCGCGCAGGCACAGCGCCCGGTCGCCCGAGGCGTAGAAGCGCTCGCAGGACGGCCCGCCGACCGTGGCCGGGGCGCCGTCGGAGCCCGCGGCGCGGGCGATCCGGCCGGAGGCGGCGTCCCGGTAGTACAGGCCCGGCGGGTCGAGGGTGAAGCCGGCGTCCGCCGCGACGGCCCGGTGCCGGGCGCCGTGCTGGCGGGCGTGCAGGACGTAGCCGAGCGCGCCGCCGAGCAGCGTCAGGACGACCACGACCAGCACCACCAGGCGTGCCGCCGTCACCGGACGGTCCGTCAGGTCCGACGGGCCGGTCCGGTCGGGCAGTTCGGTGTCCGGGGTGGTCTCGGTCGTCATGAGGGCTTCCCTTCGGGCAGGATGCGCCGGGCGGCGGCGAGGGCGGCGGCCAGCGCGAGGGCGGCGGCGAGCAGGGCGGGGCGGGCGCCCCACCAGGTCCAGGCCGCGCCGAAGCCGGCCGCGCCGAGCAGGCGGGCCAGGGCCTGGCCGGTCTGCAGGACGGCGAGTCCGCCGGCCCGGCCGCCGGCGGGGAGCACCGGCCCGGCGAGGGCCATCAGCACGCCGTCGGTGGCGGCGTAGAACACGCCGATCAGCACCAGCACCAGGACGGCGGTCGCCGGGCCGAGCGGGACGGGGAGCAGCAGGTAGGCGGCGAGCAGCGCGCCGTGCCCGGCCAGGAACGGCAGGCGGCGGCCGACCCGGTCGGCGAGCCGGCCGGCGGGGACGGCGAGCAGCAGGTAGCAGGCGGCCGCGCCGAGCGGCAGCAGCGGGAACAGCATCGGCGACAGGTCGAGCTGCCGTTGCAGCAGCAGGTACAGGAAGGAGTCGCCGACGGTTGCCGCGCCGAGCAGTGCCGCGGCGGTGACGATCCGTCGGAACACCGGGTCGCGCAGCGTCCGCCGGGCGGTGGGCGGACGGGGGGCCCGGACCGGGGCGGGGGCGGCCGCGGCGCCGGGGACGAACAGCACCAGCAGCAGCACGCCGAGCAGGCCGGCGGCGAAGCTGACCACGAACACCGCGTCGTACGCGTCGGCGGTGGCCCACAGCACGGCGAAGGCGACCAGCGGGCCGAGCAGCGCGCCGGTGGTGTCCATGGCGCGGTGCACGCCGAAGGCCCGGCCGAGGTCCCGGGGGCCGGCGCTGAGCGAGATCATCGCGTCCCGGGGTGCGGTGCGCACGCCCTTGCCGAGCCGGTCGGCGGCGAGCGCGGCGGCGATCCCGCCGGCCGAGCCGCCGGCCAGCAGCAGGCCGAGCCGGGAGAGCGCGGAGAGCAGGTAGCCGGCCCCGGCGACGGTGCGGTGCCGGCCGCCGCCGCGGTCCGCGAGCCGGCCGCCGAGCAGCCGGACGAGGGCGGTGGCGCCGTTGAACAGGCCGTCCAGGAAGCCGAATTGGAGGGGTGACAGGCCGAGGCCGAGGACCAGGTAGAGCGGCAGCACCGCGCCGACCATCTCGGAGGAGACGTCGGTGACCAGGCTGACCGCGCCGAGTGCGAGGACCGTCCGGGCGGCCGGTGGTGGCCAGGTACATCATCAGTGGCAGCTGTACTTCGGGCCGGTGTCCTTGACCTGACCGTCCGTGCCGAGGTAGGTCCAGCTGTAGCCGCTGTCGGTGAAGTCGAGCTTCAGGACGCCGTAGTCGCCGCTGATCCGCTTCTGGCTGTTGGGCTGCACCTGCTCGATCGGGTAGGGCTCGGCGCCGCCCATGCCGCCGACGATCTCCACCATGCCGTCCGCGGTGGCCTTGCCGTCCGGGTCCTGCGGGGCGAAGCGCTCGTAGTGGTGGTCGTGGCCGTTCAGCACCAGGTCGGCCCTGGCGCCGTAGAGGATCTTCCACACCGGCCGGGAGACCGGGTCGTTGCCGTGGCCGCCGGAGGAGTACAGCGGGTGGTGCCAGTAGGCGGCGATGCACTGCTTGGAGTTGGCCGCCAGGTCGGCCTTCAGCCAGTCGATCTGGGCGCTCTGGTCGAAGGCGTTGGAGTCGAGCGCGACGAAGTGCCAGTTGCCCTCGTCGAAGCTGTACCAGCTCTTGCCCTGCGGGTAGGCGATGCTGCCGAAGTACGACTTGTAGCCGGCCTCGGACCCGGCCGGGTCGTAGGTCTCGTGGTTGCCGGGGACGGGGCGGGTCTTCGCCTTGAAGGCGCCCCAGGTCTTGTCGTAGTAGTTCTTGAAGTCCGCCAGCCGGGCGTCGTCGTACTGGTTGTCACCCATCGTCAGGTAGAACTTCGGGTCGATCTGCTGGGCCAGCCGCGCGGTCTTCGGGTGCGCGCAGGCGCTGTCGGAGGCGGTGCACTGGGCGGCGATGTCGCCCGCGGCGACGACGGTGAACGCGCCGGTGGACGGCGGCGGGCTGCTGCTGCCGCCGGCCGGGACGCCGTACACCTCCAGCTCGTACAGCGAGTAGCCGTAGGAGGTGCCGCGCGCGGTGCCGTACATCCTAAGGTAGCGGCCCTGGCCGGACAGGCCCGTCCAGTCGTCGGTGCCGCCGTTGCCGGCCTTCTCCTCGGCGACGGTGGTCCATGCGGTGCCGTCCGCCGACACCTCCAGCCGGTAGGCCTTGGCGTACGCGGCCTCCCAACTCAGCTTGACGCGCGAGATGTTGGCGGTGGCGCCGAGGTCCACCCGGAGCCACTGCGGGTCCTTCCCCTCGGCGCTCGCCCAGCGGGTGGCGGTGTTCCCGTCGAACGCCTTCCCCGCCTCGTACGACGACCCCTCGGTGGACGAGGCGGTCGCCGGCTTCCCCTTCGACAGCAGCGGGTCGGCCGCCGCTCCGGCCCGTTCGGACCAGCCGAGCAGCAGACCCCCGAGCAGTGCGAGCACGGCGGCGTACACGCCGATCCGCGCGCGCCGCACCACGACTCCCTGACGCATTCGTGAACTCCCTGACCTAGGACGGCGAGAGCTGGACACCGGCGTACACCGAGGACGGGCCACACCGGAGCGACGACCGCACACCGCCGCGGCGGCCCGGGACAGAGCTCTCACTGAGCGCGGCACGCCCCATCCGGTGCGGGCGCCGCGCCGGACCGCCTCCCCGAAGGCTAGTAGAAAGGAAAGTTTCCTACCAGTCGTCTTCGGCATCGAACTGCGGTGCGGGCACCCGCCGCTGACGGAACGACAGGATTGTCGGAAAGTCGCGGTAACGCTGTTACCAATGGGCTACGGTGTTACCCATGAGCACGCCCTACCAGGACGCGCAACGCGCCGGCCAGCACGCCGTGCGCACCGCGATCCTCGACCACGCCATCGACCTGCTGGTCACCGAGGGCCCGGCGGCCCTGACGATGCGCCGGATCGCCACCGGCATCGGCGCCTCCACCAAGGTCCTGTACACCATGTTCGGCGGAAAGGAGGGCCTGGCCGACGCCCTCTACCGGGAGGGCTTCGCCCGGCTGCGCCGCGCCCAGCAGCAAGTCCCCTGCGCAGCCGACCCGTTGACCGCGCTGAACGACCTCGGCGCCGCCTACCGGGCGCACGCCCTCGCCGAACCCGCCTACTACCGGGTGATGTTCGAGCAGGCGGTGCCCGGCTACCGGCCCGGGCCGGAGGCACTGGCCGCCGCCGAGCGCGCCTTCGACGCCTCCGTCGAAGCCGTCCGCGCCTGCATCGACGCCGGCGTGTTCGCCCCCGGCGACCCGCACGAGATCTCCGAACTCCTCTGGGCGGCCGCCCACGGCGCGGTGAGCCTGGAACTCGCCGGCCACTTCCCGCCGGACACCGCCGCCCGACGCTTCGACGCCCTGCTCGCCGCCGTCGGCCGGGCGTTCCTCGCCGAACCGCACCGGAAGGACCAGCAGCGATGACGGTCAACCGCTACCTGACGGGCAGCTTCGCCCCGGTCACCGAGGAGGTCACCGCCCACGACCTGCCCGTCACCGGCCGGATACCCGCCCACCTGAACGGCCGCTACCTGCGCAACGGCCCCAACCCGCTGGGCGTCGAGGACCCCGCCGCGCACATCTGGACCCTCGGCCCCGGCATGGTGCACGGCGTCCGGATCCGCGACGGCCGCGCCGAGTGGTACCGCAACCGCTGGGTGCGCTCCGCCGCCGTCGCCGACCGGCTCGGCGAACCGCGCCGCGGCGCCCCCGCCGACCCGCGGCTCGACTTCGCCCCCAACGTCCAGGTCGCCGGCCTGGCCGGCCGCACCTTCGCGCTGATCGAGGGCGGCCTGCGCCCCTACGAACTCGACTACGAACTCGACACCCTGGGCCCCGCCGACCTCGGCGCCACCCCCGAGGGCTACAGCGCCAACGCCCACTCCGTCCACGACCCGCACACCGGCGAACTGCACTCGCTGGCCTTCCGGTACGGCTCCGAACACGTCCAGCACATCGTCATGGACCGCCACGGCGCCGTCCGCCGCACCACCCTGATCCACACCCCCGGCAACCCGTACATGCACGACTTCGCCCTGACCGAGCACCACGTCGTGCTGTACGACGCCCCCGTGGTGTTCAGCCCCGCCCACCTGCCCACCGGCGTCCCCTTCCGCTGGGACGACGGCCACCAGGCCCGGGTCGGCGTGATGCCGCGCGGCGGCGGGCCGGTGCGCTGGTTCGACGTCGCCCCCTGCCTGGTCGGCCACACCCTCAACGCCTACGAGAACGGCACCGAACTGGTCGTCGACGTGGTCCGCCACCCCGAGGGCTTCACCATCCGCGACTTCGGCAACAGCCGCCCCACCCTGGACCGTTGGCGGATCGACCTGACGGCGGGCACCGTCCGCGAGGAGCGGCTCGACGACCGCACCCAGGAGTTCCCGCGCGTCGACCCCCGTCGGACCGGCCGGCCCCACCGCTACGGCTACGCCGCCGCGGCCGAACTCTACGCCGCACCCACCGGCCCCGACGACCCGCGCCCCGACGAGGGCTTCAGCAGCGCCCTGCTCAAGCACGACCTGGCGCGCGGCACCGTCGAAGCCCACGAGTTCGGCCGGTTCGGGGCCGTCGGCGAAGGAGTGTTCGTCCCCGCCGAGAACCCCGCCGCCGAGGACGACGGCTACCTCATGGCCTACGCCCACGACCCGGAGCGCGGCGCGGCCGACCTGGTCCTCCTCGCCGCGCAGGACTTCACCGGCGAGCCCGTCGCCCGCATCCACCTGCCCGTCCGGGTGCCGCTCGGCCTGCACGGCAACTGGATACCCGACGAGCCGCGCTGACCGCCGGTCAGACCACCGCCGCCGGCGGGGCCGGCGCGGGCCGCAGCGGCGCGCGGTGGGCCAGCCGGCGGCGCTCCCGGTGCAGCTCCACGTGGACGGCGACCTTGGCGCGCAGCGCCCACGGGTCGACCGGCTTCGGGATGAAGTCGACCGCGCCCGCCGCGTAGCCCCGCATCGAGTGCTCCGGGTCCGTGCCGATCGCGGTGACGAAGATGATCGGAATGTCCCGGGTCCGGGCCCGGCGCTTGATGTGCGCCGCCGTCTCGTACCCGTCCATCCCCGGCATCTGCACGTCCAGCAGGATCACCGCGAAGTCGTCCGGATCCAGCAGCGCCCGCAACGCCTCCGAGCCGGACGAGGCACGCACCAGCCGGTGGCCGTGCGGACCGAGCACCGCCTCCAGCGCCACCAGGTTGTCCGGCCGGTCGTCGACCAGCAGCACCTTCGGCGCAGGCCCCGACTGCGGCGCCGGCGCGGGCGGCAGCGGGGCCGCGTCCGTGCCCTGCTGGTGCTCCACCAGCGCGAGCTGACGCTCCAGCAGGTCGCAGCGCTTCTCCGCGCAGGCCGCCCGGTCCCGGGTCCGGGCCAGCTCGTCGGCCAGCCGATCCACCTCCCGGGCCAGCGCGTCGCGCTCCGCCAACAGGTCCGGGAGATCCGGCGGCGCGGGCGTGAACGGCCGTGTCTCCAGGCGCAGCAGGCGGGCGTCCAGGTCCGCGATCGACTGCCGGGTGCCGTCCAGCGCCAGGTCGAGCTGCTCCTCCCGCGCCCCCGCCCGGCGGGCCTCCCGGTCCGCCGCCTGCAACTGCCCCTCCAACTGCTGCACCGCCCGGCCGATCGACGCCGCCGTCCGCAGCGCCGCCAGGTGCTGGCGGCGCAGCCGCTCCAGTGCCGGCTCGTCCAGCCGGGTCCCGAGGTCCTCGGCCAGGTGGTGCAGCAGCTCCTCGACGAACGCCCACGGCGCGATCCTCGTCCCCGCCAGGTAGCGGGACAGGGTGCCCGGGTTGAGGTAGCAGCGGGACGCGTAGCGGCGCACCGAGATCCCGAGCTCCAGGAACAGCGCCCGCAGCGTCTCGGCGAACTCCCGGCACTCCCGGTTCAGTTCGCCGTCCAGTGGCAGCAGGCCGCCGTCCCGGACCGGCCCCGCCGTCACGCCCCGCACCTCCGCCGGACGCGCACCACCACGCCGGGCCGCCTTGAACGCCGCACCCAAACCTCCACCCGTACCCGCCGGCCCGTCACGGTCCGGTCGCGCCCAACCCCGGCCGCCGCTGCGCCGGGGTGGGAAGCAGCATGCCGGATCGCAGGGGTGTTGCGCGCCCCGCAACGCGCAGGCACGCCGCACCGCGGCTCAACGGCAACGGCGTTGTGGGAAAAGAAAAGTGACGTGGCATCACTCTTGCGAGTTGGGCATCGCCGCCGGACCGGCCTCCGGTCGAGTGGTGTTCGGGCCGGTCGGCGGCCGGGGACGGGGCGTGTCCGCCCGGAGCGGCCGGGTGCGGGACTGCGCGCCACGACCCCGGGCCGCCCCGCGGGAGGCCGGGCAGGCGGTGCGTGCCCCGGGCGGGGTGGCGGGCGTTGAGACGGGTGGCGGGACCGGCGTGGAAAGGAGCGGGGCGATGGGCGCCTCTCGGGTTGGCAGGGTGGTTCTGGCGGTCGCGGTCGCGGCGGCGGTGGCGGTCACGGCGTCTCCCGGGGCGGCCGGGGCGGCCGGATCGGCTGCGGTGGCCGGGGCGGCCGGCGGGCCGGTGGGGGACCGGGCCGACGGCGATTTCCAGAGCGAGTGCCTGGGGGCGATCAATGCGTATCGCGTCAGGCACCAAGTGCCGCCGCTGAGCGTCGACGCGGCGGTGGTGGAGTACGCCGAGTCCCGGGCGCAGCAGGTGTCCCGGCCGGACGGGTTCCACCACGACGGGCCGGCGCGCGGGTACGGGGAGACGTCGAGTTGGAGCTCGACCACGGGGGAGGGCGCTTACCGCCCGGGCAGTTGTAGGGATGCCGTGGAGGCCTGGTACGAGGGCAGTGTGCGGTACGACTTCACCGCACCGGGGTTCTCGCGGGAGACGGGGAACTTCACGCAGCTGGTGTGGAAGTCGACGACGAAGGTCGGCTGTGCGCGGGTGGGGGGTGCGCGGGACGCAGCGCCCGGCGGGGAGGGGTTCTCCTGGTTCGACACCTGGATCGTGTGCGACTTCACGCCGCGGGGGAACGTCTCCTCGGATCCGCAGGACCCGGCGAAGGCGTACCGGGAGAACGTGCTACCCGCCGTCGCCGGGTAATGGAGACGGTGCGAGGGAGTCGACGTTGTCCTGAAAGCAGATGGTCGCTGCTTTCCCGGCTCTGCTGTTATGAGCACCTCCATCACCGGACCACCCAAGGGGAACTGTCATGGGCCACGTGCTCAGGCGCGCCGCCACGTCCATCGCCGCACTCGTCGCGGCGGCCACCGCCGCCGTCGGCACCGGGGCCGGAACCGCCCCGGCCTCGGCCAGCACCGTGATCGCGCTCGGCACCACCTACAGCGCCGGCGTCTACTCGGCACCCAACGCGGGCTCCGCCAAGGTCGGCGTGCCCGACCTGCACCCGGGCGACTCGGTGGCGGTGAACTGCTGGACCGTCGGCGGCAACGTCGGCAACTTCGGCGACGTCTGGTACCACGCCTTCCAGGAGATCTACGCGGGCTCCCCGTACCAGCAGGTCGGCGGCTGGGTCTTCGCGCCCTACGTGGACGGCGCCGCGGCGTTCCACAACAACTGGATCCCCAAGTGCCCCTGACCCGGGCGTAGTTCCCAGTGCGGGCCGGCGACCGCCGCCGGCCCGCGAGCGAGGGTGGTCGGTGCCGTCGGCGCCGGCCGCCCTCGTTGTGCGTGCCGCCGGGGGTTCCGCGTGCGGTCGCGGGTTCGGCGGCCGCCGGGGCTCGGTGGGCGGGGGCGGTGCCGCCGGTCCTGCGGTGCCGCCGGAGTTCAGCGGTCGGCGGTGTCCAGGGCCGGGGCGACGGCGGTGAAGGCGCGGGCGGTGAGGTCGGCGGGGTCCTCGGTGCCGTCGCTCGCGCTCCAGAGCTGGAGGACGGTCTCGAAGACGGTCAGGGAGAGGCCGGCGGCGAGGCGGGGGTACAGCCCGGCGGGGGAGGGCAGGGCCAGCCGGGAGGCCAGTTCGGCGGCCAGGTCGTCGCGCCACTGGGCCTGGCGTTCCAGGAACCGGGCGTGCAGCGCCGGGGTCCCCAGGATGAGCCGGACCACCCGGAGGGCCCGGTCGGTGTGGCCGGCGCAGGCGTCCACGGAGGAGCGGACGGCGTGCCGGAGGGCCGTCGAGGGGCTCTCCTCGGGCGGCCGGGCGGCGAGTTCGGCGCGCATGCCCGCGCCCAGGTCGGCCAGGAACTGGACGACCACGTCCTCCTTGGAGGCGAAGTAGCGGAAGAACGTCCGCTTGGACATGCCGGCCGAGGCGGCGATCTCGTCGACCGTGACCGCGTCGAAGCCGTGCCGGGCGAACAGGTTCAGCGCCGTCTCGGTCAACTCGTCGGACACGAGGCGGCGTTTGCGCTCGGCCAGGCTCGGTTCGGGGCGGGTGGTCACGGCCCGATGCTACACCCGGCGTCGAACATGACATCAGGCGGCGGACTTGACACCTGGTGACACAAGGGGCAGCGTGTGCCGCATGACGAAGCATCAGTTCTGGAACGCCGAACGGATTCCGGACCAGAGCGGCCGCGTGTTCGTGGTCACCGGCGCGAACAGCGGCCTCGGCCTGGCGACCGCCCGCGCCCTCGCCGCGAAGGGCGGTCGGGTGGTCCTGGCGGTACGCAACGAGGCCAAGGGGCGCCGGGCGGCGGAGCTGATGCCCGGAGACCGGGCGCAGGTGCGGCAACTCGACCTGGCCGACCTGGAGTCCGTCCGGCGGTTCGCGGACGCGCTGCGCGCCGACGGCGTCCGGCCGGACGTGCTGGTCAACAACGCCGGGGTGATGGCCCCGCCGCGCACGCTCGGCGCGCAGGGGCACGAGCTCCAGTTCGCCGCCAACCACCTCGGCCACTTCGCGCTCACCGGGCTGCTGCTCGATCTGCTGGCACAGGGCACGGACCCCCGGGTGGTGACCGTGAGTTCGACGAACCACCGGCAGGGGCGGCTGTACTTCGACGACCTCTCCGGGGAGCGCGGCTACGCGCCGATGCGGTACTACAACCAGTCGAAGTTCGCGAACGCCGTCTTCGGCCGGGAACTGCACCGGCGGCTGACCGCCGCGGGCAGCCCGGTGCGGAGCCTGCTCGCGCACCCCGGCTACACCGCGACCAACCTCCAGACCAGTGCGCCGACCGGCCTGGTGAAGCTGTTCTTCGGCCGCGTCCTCGCCCCGCTCGCCCAGCCCCCGGAGCAGGGCGCGCTGCCCCAACTGTTCGCCGCCACCGCCCCCGAGGCCCGGAGCGGGCAGTTCATCGGACCGCGCGGCCCGGGGGAGCTGCGCGGCGCACCCACCGTGGTGCGGGTGGCGCCGGCGGCGGACGACGCCGGGACCGGCCGCCGCCTGTGGGAGCTGTCGGAGCGCCTGACCGGCGTCCGGTACGCCCTCTGACCGGTCCGGGGTCGGACGGGACCGGGGCCGTCGGCCCGCAGCCCCGTCCCGACGGATCAGTCCTCGGTGCGGCGGAGCAGGTAGCTGTCCATGATCCAGCCCTTGCGCTCGCGCGCCTGCTCGCGCAACTCGGCGATGCGGTCGGCCTGTTCGGCGAGCGGGCCGGAGGCCAGGATCTCGTCCTCGGTGCCCAGGTAGGCGCCGTAGTGGATGTGCACGCCCGCCGGGTCGATCTTGGTGAAGGCGGCCTGCCCGTCGAGCATCACCACCGCGTCCTCCGAGCCCGGACCGAAGCCCTCGGCCGCGAGCCGCCGACCGGTGGTGATCCGCACCGGCCGGGCGGTCCGGGTCAGGGTGGTCCGGTGACGGGCCGCCAGCACCGAGATGCTGCTGATGCCCGGAACGACGTGGTACTCGAACTCGGTGCGCCCGCGCGCCAGGATCCGGTCCAGCACGGCGATCACACTGTCGTACAGCGCAGGGTCGCCCCAGACCAGCAGCGCACCGGTCTGACCCTCCGCCAGTTCGGAGACCACCGCCTGCTCGACCAGGTCGGCGCGCCGCTCGCGCCACTTCTCGACGGCCTCCCGGTACGCGGCCGTGGACCGGTCCCGGGCCGGGTCGATCAGCTCCACCACCCGGTGCCCGGGCCGCCCGTGCTCGGCGATCATGTGCCGCCGCAGCCGGATCAGGTCCTGCCGCTCCTCGGGCTTGTCCAGCAGCAGGAACGCATCGGTGCGGCCGATCGCCTTGACCGCCTCCAGAGTGAGGTGGTCGGGATCGCCCGCGCCGATGCCGATGACGAGAAGGGTACGCATGACGCCGATTCTGCCTGGTCCCCCCGGAGCCGCCGCAGGTGGGAGGCGGACTGGGGCCGGGCCGGGCGCGAGGGGCGCGGAAGGACCGTGAATAATCCACGCCATGGTGACGAGTGGGGCGAACAGGAATCCGCTGACGGTGGCCGCCGTCCAGCCCGGGTGGGCCGGCGCCGATCCGGTCGGGAACGTCGGCGAGCACGCCCGGGCCGTCGCCCGGGCACGGGCGAGGCTGGTGGTCTTTCCCGAGCTCTCCCTCACCGGGTACGACCTCGGGGCGCCGTCGCTGACCCCGGACGATCCGCGCCTCGCGCCGCTGGTGGACGCCTGCCGGGCCGCCGGCTCGGTGGCGCTGGTCGGCGCGCCGGTCCGCGACGAGGACGGCCGCGAGCACATCGCCACGCTGGCCGTGACCGGTGCGGGCGCGACCACGGTGTACCGGAAGATGTGGCTGCACGGGCCCGAGTTCGACCGGTTCGGCCCCGGCGAGAAGCCGGCCGTCCTCACCGTCGACGGATGGCGGCTCGGCCTGGCCGTCTGCTACGACGCCGCCGTGCCCCAGCACGCCGCCGACACCGCGGCGCTCGGCATCGACGCCTACGTGGCCAGCACCCTCTACGGCCCCGGCCCCGAGGCCGCCGCCCGCCGTGACGGCCACATGCACGACCGCGCCACCACCCACACCGTCTGGGTCGTCCTCGCCACCGCGGCCGGCCCCAGCGGCTCCTACCCCGACACCTCCGGCGGCTCCGGCATCTGGAACCCCCACGGCCACCCCGTCGCCCAAGCCGGCCACGCCGCGGGCGAGATCGCCACGGCCCGGCTCACCTGACCGGCGCTTCACCGTCCGGCGCGCACCCGCCCGGAGGGGGCGTGCGGCGAGTCCGCGGCGCCGGACACGACCATCACCGTCCGCCGCCCGATCCGCCGGGCCCCGGCAGCCGTGTCCGGGCCGAAAGGACGGGCGGCGTGCCTCCGGCGGGATCGGGCTCTTCGTAGCACTCGAGAAGGAGCTCGCCGCACAGGTCGTCCAGCTCGCCGGGCGCTTCCTCCAGCAGGGCGCGGGCCCACGCCGCGAGGGACGAGCTCCTCAGCGCGTCGTTCGGGACCCGGTGGAGCGGCCCGGGGCCCATCACCGCCCACTCCGAGGAACCGTCGGCACGGAACAGCAGCCGCCACCAGTACGGCTGCCAGTAGGGCTTCTTCAACGAGAACCAGCTCCCGGTTTCGTTGCGGACGGCGGCTGCCCGGTCCACCTGGCACGCCGCGCGCGGTGACGTTCCTGTCGACCCGCTGCGCATTCAACCACCTGCGGCCGACGACGGAGGCGGGGGCGGGGCCGGTCAGTCGTCGAGCCCGAGGGAGAGGACGGCGGCCCAGTCGTCGGTGACCAACAGGAGGTGGCGCGACCGGACGGCGCCCATGCCGGTGCGCGGGGCGTCGACGTCGGCGGAGCTCCGGACGGGCCCCAGATGGGCTTCGACGAGGTCGGCGATGCCGTCGGCGAGTTCGGCCGCGTGCCGGATCTCGACGGGATTGCGCGGGTGGGTGTCCGGCCACCTGGTGGCGGGCTGCAGGAACCCGTCGGTCACCTCGCGGCGCAGAACGTCCCGCCAGCCTCGCGGTGACTCGAACGGGACGACCGGCGTTCCCACCCGGTGCCCACTGGCCCCCGCGTCGTACACCGCCTGGGCGAGGCCCCTCATCCGGTCATCACCCGGGGCGATCCGCGCCACCGGGACCACCGGGGACAGCTCGATGGACGACACGAACGGGTTGCCGTCGTCGAGCAGGTTCTCGAGTCGTTCGGCTGCGGCTGACACTGCGTCCGGAGCGTCGAGCGGGTTCGGCATGGGCGTCCGGGTCCTCCGTGCGGTTCTGCGTTCCGGCCCCAGTGTGGCAGCTGCGCCCGCTCATGCTGCGAGGCGCCCGGGGCGTTCGACGAGCCGGCAGCGGCCGTCCACGGTGGGGGACGCGCCTGGGCGGGAGGGGAACTGACGGAGCGTCGGGAAGGTGCGGAGGCTGGGCCGATGGGCGCAGCCCGGGGGGCCGTGGGGTTGGGGCGGCGTGACGATCGGCGGGAGAGTGGCCCGCGCGCGGGGTGCGGGCGGAAAGGTGCGCCATGAGGATGGACCGTCGTCGTTTTCTCACCGCCGCCGCGGCCTCGGTCGCCGGGCTGGTCGCGGGGGCCGGGCCGGCGCGGGCGGCGTCGGCGGGGACGCTGGAGGCGTTCCCGGCCCGGCCGCGGGGCTGGAGCGCGGCGCCGCCGGACTGGCAGGCGCTGCGGAACCGGCTCGGCGACCGGCTCGTCCTGCCGGACGACTCGGGGTACGGGACGGCGCGGCTGGGGTTCAACGAGCTGAACGACGGTCAACTGCCCGCCGCCGTCGCGAAGTGCGTCTCGGTCGGCGACGTGCAGGCCTGCCTGGACGTGGCGCGAGGGCACGGGATCCCGATCGCGGCGCGCAGCGGCGGCCACAGCTACCTCGGGTACAGCATCCCGGACCAGGGCCTGGTGATCGACCTGCGGGGGATGGCCGACATCACCGTGCGGCCGGACGGGACGGCGGAGGTCGGAGCCGGGGCGCGGCTGATCGAGGTGTACGCCGGAGTGGCCGCCGCCGGGCGGCTGCTGCCCGCCGGGAGCTGCCCGACGGTGGGCGTCGGCGGGCTGACGCTGGGCGGCGGCATCGGGGTGCTGGCCCGCAAGTACGGGCTGACCTGCGACCGGCTGGGCGCGGCCGAGGTGGTCACCGCCGACTCGTGCCTGCACACCGCCGCGCCCGGGCAGGACGAGGACCTGTACTGGGCGCTGCGCGGCGGTGGCGGCGGCAACTTCGGGCTGGTCACCCGGTTCGCCTTCGACACCGCCCCGGCGCCCGCGCTGACGGTCTTCGTGCTGGGCTTCCCGGCCGGGTCGGTGCCGCAGGTGCTCGGGGCCTGGCAGCCGTGGGTGGCGGACGCGCCCGACGAGCTGTGGGCCAGCTGCCAGATCGCCGGCGGGACGCCCCCGAGCTGTCGGATCGTCGGCTGCTGGGTCGGCGACCCGGACGGCGCGAACCAGCTGATCGACCGGCTGGTGCAGGCGGCCGGGACGACGCCGACCAGCCGGACCGTGCTGCCCAAGGACTACCTGTCCGCGATGATGTTCATGGCGGGCTGCTCCCACGACACCGTCGCCCAGTGCCACCCCACCTGGGAGGGCGGCCGGCTGACCCGGACCGGCTTCGTCGCGGTGTCGCGGATGTTCGGCCCCGGCCCGGTCGACCCCGGCCGGGTCACCGAGCTGATGACCGGCGCGTCCGGCGTCGACCTGCTGCTGGACTCGCTGGGCGGCGCGGTCGGCGAACTCGCCCCGGACGCGACGGCGTTCCCGCACCGCGACTCGCTCGCCAGCGCCCAGGTGTACGCGGGCGCCACCCCCGCGACCGAGGCCCGGGCCAAGGCGACGGTGGACGCCGTCCGCGACGGCCTGGCCGAGCTCGGCGCGACCGGCGCGTACGTCAACTACATCGACGACACGCTGCCCGACTGGGGCCGCGCCTACTACGGCGACAACCTGGCCCGGCTCCAGCAGGTCGCCCGGAGGTACGACCCCGACGGGGTGTTCGCCTTCCCGCAGTCCGTCACCGCCGCGGGCAGCCGGTTCGGCCGGGCCGCCTGAGGCGGCGGCAGCCGCGGTCCCGGATCCGCTGAGGGGCGGTGCCCGGCCGGCCCTCAGGGGGTCCAGGTCATCTCGGGGAAGGACGGGGACGGCCCGTCCAGCAGGCGGGTGTCGGTGCCGCGGAGCCAGCGGTCGAAGAACGCGGCGACGTACGCGCGGGTGGCGGCCTCGGCGCGGGCGGGCGGGACGTCGCCGATGTCGGCGCGCAGCCGTTCGGCGTCCAGCGCGCCCCGGTCGGCGAGTTGGGGGAGCAGCGCCTCGGCGTCGGTGTAGGAGCCGTGGCGGGAGCCCTCCAGGGTGACGTCGGCGTGCCAGCCGGTGCTGTGCCGCCAGAGCGCGTCCCAGCCCGGCTGGTGGTGGTAGTCGCCGGAGTCGTCGGACCGGGTGCCCATCAGCAGGAACGGACGGCTCAGGCCGTCCTCGGCGACGGTGGGGAGGTACACGCCGGTCCGGCCGTCCGGGCCGGGGAAGTGCAGCTGGCCGTCGAGGTTGACGCCCGCCGCGATCCGCGGGTCGTCGTGCATGGTCTGGAGCGCGGTGAAGCCGCCCGCCGAGTGGCCGGCCATGCCGATCCGGCGCAGGTCGAGCGAGCGGGCGAGGCCGGCGGGCAGGCCCGGGGTGTCGCCGAGGGACGCCAGGCGGTCCAGCACGAAACGGGTGTCGGCGACCCGGACGTCCATCGACTTGCGCAGCAACGCGCCGATGTCCAGGCCCGGTTGTGCGGCCAGGCCGGGGAACACCGAGGCCGCCAGGGTGCCGTCCGGGAACGCCACCTCGGACGCCTCGTACGGGTGATCGACCGTCACCACCACGTAGCCGCGCGACACCAGGTCCTCGACCAGCGCCGTCCCCCAGGTGCGCGGGTCGCCGAGCCCCGCCGAGTACAGCACCACCGGCCGCGGCCCGCCCGGCAGCACCGGAGCGCCCTTCCGGGCCGGATTGCCGGTGCCCGCCCAGTCCGTACTGCCCGGCGTGACACCGTAGTTGAACAGGCCCATGCCGTCCGGGCCGCCGAAGTGCGCCCCCGCCGCCGGCGCCATGTACGGGGCCCGCTCGCCGACCGGCACCGCCGGGTACCAGACGCTGATCATCAGCCGGCGCGGCTGCCCGGGCACCCACGGGTCCTCGCGGGCGGTGTCGGTCAGCGGCACCTCGACCGTCCCCACCGCGAACGGCCCGGTGGGCGCCGGGAGGTGCGCCCGGGCCTGGTGCGAGCCGTCGGCGGCGGCCAGCGCCGCACCCGGCGCGCACACCGGCGCCAGGACCGCCGTCGCCGCCAGCAGCACCGCCGCCATCGTTCGTGCCCTACCGCGCATCGCCGTTCCTCCTCGAATTCTGTGGACACGAAGCACCGTAGAGGGAGGGGGAGCGTCGGGGCGTCGTACCGGGGAGCCAAACGCCCGTGTCGTACCACGGTATGACGGGGAGTCAGGGGCACCCGGGCACGGGAATTCGCGGGCGGTCGTGATCGCCCCGGGTAGGCTGCGGGCGCATGGGGATCACCGTGCTCGGCGGGTGCGGCGCCTGGCCCGCGGCCGGTCGGGCGTGCAGCGGATACCTGGTGGAGCACGCCGGGTTCCGGCTGCTCCTGGACCCCGGGTACGCGACCCTGCCGCGGCTGCTGGAGCGGATCGGCGCCGAACAGGTCGACGCCGTGCTGATCAGCCACGGCCACCCGGACCACTGCGCGGACCTCAACCCGCTGCTGCGCGCCCGGGCCCTGAGCGAGGACCCGCCGCCGGCCGTGCCGGTGCACGCGCTGCCCGGGGCGGTCGATCCCGTCCTGGCGCCGGACCGGCCCGGCATGCTGCAACACGCCTACTGCCTGCACGAGTTCACCGCCGGGTCCGGCTTCGGGATCGGCCCGTTCCGGGGCGCCGCCTGGGCAGTGCCGCACGTCGTCCCAACGCCGGCCCGCGGCTGACCGCCGGCGGCCGGAGCCTCGCCCGCACCGGCGACACCGGCCCCAGCCCCGACCTGATCGACCTCGCCCGGGACACCGACCTCTTCCTCGTCGAGGCGACCTATCCCGAACACGTCCCCGTCGAGGACAGCCGCTACCTGTCCAGCGCCCTCCAGGCCGGCCGACACGCCGCCCGCGCCGGGACGGGCCGCCTCCTGCTGACCCACCTCCGGCCCGGCACCGACCCCGCCACCGCGCTCGACGCCGCCCGCCGCACCTACCGCGGCCCCGTCGGCCCCGCCCCCCCCGGCCGGGGCCCGGCCCGCGGCCCGCACCGGCCGGCGCCCGAGGGGGGACCGGCCGGAAGTAGCGCCCGGCGCGG
>NZ_JBHWDS010000009.1:69409-90039 GCF_042734615.1 Kitasatospora sp. NPDC059646 | reverse complement strand
CCCCCCCCCCGGCGCCCCCCCCCCCCCCCCCCCACCCCGGCCCCGGCCGCCCCCCCCCCCGGGGCCGCGGCCGACGACCTCGACCGGAACGCGCCTGCGCCGTAGCGGGACCGCTCCGTCAGTCCGCGCGGCGGCGCAGGAGGTACAGGCCGGAGCCGGCGGCGAGGACGGCCATGGTGGCGGTGAACAGCAGGCCGGCGTGGGTGAGGCCGAGCGGGGTGGTGAGCAGGCCGATGCCGATCACCGGAACGGAGATGCCGAAGTAGGCGACCACGAAGAGGGCGGAGAGGACGCCGCCGCGCCGGTCGGCGGGGGCGCTGGCGGCGAGTCGGTCGACGGCGCCGCGCAGGCCCATGCCCTGGCCCGTGCCGCCGACCAGGGCGGCGAGGACCAGGGGGACCAGGGCGCCGGTGGCGAGGGAGAGGGCGAGCAGGCCGAGGCCGGCGATCAGCACCAGGCAGCCCAGCGGGATCGCGCGGGCCGCGCCCAGCCGGGGCACCAGGAGCTGGCCGGCGGTGGAGGCGAAGAACGCCAGGCAGACGATCGCGCCGACCGCGGCGTGGTTGTGCACGCCCACGTCCTGGGCCAGGAACGCCGGGCTGACCGAGGTGAACACGCCGAGCAGCGAGAACCCCGCGAACGCGGCGAGCCCGGCGGGCACGAACACCCCGCGCACCTGCGGCGGCAGGCTCGGGCGGCGGGGCCGCGCGGTGCGCAGCGGGCGGGCCCCGGGCACCGTCTCCGGCAGCGACCGGAGGACGGCGAACGAGACCGCGAGCAGCACCAGGTGGACCAGGTAAGGGAGCGTCAGCGGGTGCGGCGCGTACTCGGCGAGCAGCCCGGACAGCAGCGGGCCGCAGCCGAGGCCGCCCATGTTCGCGGCCGTCGCGACGAACCCGGCACGGGCCCTGCGGTCGGGCGGGGCGAGTTCAAGGACGTACGCGGTGGCGGTGCCGGTGAAGAGTCCCGCCGACAGGCCGGAGAAGAACCGGCCGACGAACAGCAGCGGAAGGCCGTGCTCGGCGAGGAACGCGACCGCGGCGGCCGCGGCGCAGCCGAGGCCGCACAGGAGCACGGGGCGCCGGCCCACCGCGTCCGACACGTTGCCGACCAGCAGCAGCACGCCGATCACGCCGAACGCGTAGACCGCGAACACCACCGTCACCATCAGCTCGGAGAAGCCGATCTGCTCCTGGTACAGCCCGTACAGCGGGGTGGGCAGGGTGGTGCCCGCCATGCAGACGGCGAACGCCGCCGCCGCTCCCAGGTAGCCGCTGCGCTGACGGTCAATCATTTGATCACGGTAACCGCGCCGGGGGTCGGTGGGCCTTCGGCGGGGCCGGTCGGGCGGCTGCTGCGCCAGGCGGGTGAGGATCCCGCCCCACGGGTCCGGCCTGCCGGGGACGGGCAGGGGCGGGTGCCAGAGTGGGTGGCCGGGGTTCCGATCATCGGACGGATTCGCCTTCGCCGGAGTCGGAGCACCGCACCTGCCGGTCGGTCGAACCTGCCCGGCCGGCCGGACGTGCCCGATGCGACCGGCACGCCCCGACGCAACCGGCACACCGAGGTGCGGCCGGCACGCCGAGGTACGGCCGACGCAGCCGAGTTCCGAGCGAGGACGGTGGACCCGATGCCCCGTGGCACCCCCCGATCCCGGCGGGCCGCCGTGCTGCCGCCGGTGCTGGCGCTGCTGCTCGCCCTCGCCGCGCCCGCCGTCGCGGAGCCGGTGCCCGTGCCCGCCGTCGCGGAGCCGGTGCCCGTGCCCGCCGCTGCGGACCCGGTGCCGGCACCCGTACCCGCGCCAGTGCCCGCGCCCGCGCCGGCCGCCGCGGAGCCCGCGCCCGCTCCGGTGCCGGTGCCGGTGCCCGTGCCCGAGGAGGTGACCGCCGGGGACGCGCTCGACCAGTTCGGCCGGGACCTCGCGGACGCCCGGCACGCCGCCGAGGCCGCCGAACAGCGGGCCACCGCCGCGACGGCCCAACTCGACCGGCGGAAACAGGAGTCCGCGGACGCCGCCGCCCGGGCCGAGGCCGAACGGGTCAAGGTCGCGGAGGCGGAGGCGCAGGCCGCCCGGATGGTCGCGGAGCAGTACCGCACCGGCCCGCTGGGATCGTTCCTGCGGCTGTTCCTCTCCGACCGCCCGGAGGACTTCCTCGGCCGCCGGCAGCAGGAGTTCGACCGGGACCGCACCGCCGCCGAGGTGCTGGAGGAGCTGCGGCAGGCCCGGGGCCGGCTGGCCCTGGCGGCCGACCGGGCCCGGCAGGCCGAGGAGTCGGCGGCCGCCGCCGCGCACGACGCCCAGCAGGCGATGGACCGGGCGAGGACGGCCGCCGCCCGCACCGAGCAGCTGCTCGGCACCACCTCCGCCGAGCAGCTCGACCTGCTGGAGCAGCAGGAGGCCGCCCGCGCCGACCTGGCCCGTGAACAGCTGCTGGCCGCAGGGGCGTTCGGACCGGGCGGCAGCGCCTCCGAGGCCGGGCGGCGGGCCGTCGCCTACGCGCTCGCGCAGCAGGGCAAGCCGTACCTGTGGGGCGGCGCCGGGCCCGACGCGTTCGACTGCTCCGGCCTCACCTCGCAGGCCTGGCTGGCGGCCGGCGTCGCCGTTCCCCGCACCAGCCAGGAGCAGTGGGCCGAACTGCGCCGGATCCCGCTGCGCGAGCTGCGGCCCGGCGACCTGATCATCTATCACGACGACGCCGGGCACGTGGCGCTGTACCTGGGCGGCGGCACCGTCGTGCACGCCCCGCACACCGGCACGGTGGTCAAGCTCGCCCCCGTCACCATGCTGCCGATCCTCGGCGCGGTCCGCCCCGACCCGGGATCGCCGTCCGCGCCCTGACGGCGGCTCCGGCGGCGGCTCCGGCTCAGCGGGGGGCGGTCACCGGCCGGACCTGGGTGCCGGGCTGGGGCGCGGTGCGGCGGTCCTGCGGGTTGGCGCCCTCCCAGTGCACGGTGAGCTGCCCGGAGTCGCCGGGCGGCGTCAGCACCATCGACGTCACCTTGAACTCGTCCTGGCCGCGCTGCCCGCGACCCCGGTACGGCCGGTAGTCGACCAGCACGTTCGCGGTGCCGCCGGGCGGCAGGGTCACCGTCCGGGCCTGGTCCGAGCGGGAGCCCGGCAGCGTCCAGGCGTCGGCGCCGCTCACCAGCCGGACGGTCGGGGACCCCTTCATCGTGCAGGTCGCCGTGCTCCGGTTGGCCAGCTCGATCCGCTCCACCGCCGGACCGTCCGATGCGCTCGCCACCGCCCCGGCCGACACCGTCGCCCGCAGGTCCGCCGCCGTGCAGTGCCGCGGCCCGGCCCCCGCGCCGACCGGGGCCGGTGGGGCGGCGGTCTCCAGCGCGGGCGAGAGCGGGAGTTCGGCGGCGACCGGTGCGACCGGCGCGGCGGGCGCGACCGGCGCGACGGCCGGCCGGTGGTCCGCGCACGCGGTGAGCGAGACGCCCAGCGCCGCCACCGCAGCGGCAGCGGAGGACAGTTGACGAATACGCATGATCGGCCCCACCCGTGATCCCGGCGGCCCCACCCGGAGGCCGCGAAACTGACGGCCGGTCACCCCTCGAACCCACCCCCGGGACCGGCACACCCCCATGCTGGCCCCCGCCGATCAACAACCGATCAACACCGACGAGACGCGGCCGGGACACCGGCGAGAGCCGGCGAAGCCCCCCCAGGGTCCCTCCGAGCGCGGCGAAGCCGTCCGCCCCGGCCGGACTGATCCTGCCGCGCAGGGAACGGAACGGCCCGGGCCGCCCGGCGGTCCCGCAGCGGATTCCGACGGAGCGCCAACTCCTCACCGGCACAGTGGTAGGAGAAGAGCCGGGACGGGGATAGCACAGGTACTCATGTCCGCACAGCGAGGAATCCCGGGGGAGCCATGACGGATGACCGTCCCGAGGCAGCCGGCACCGCTCGCCGCACCCGGCGCCGGAAGATCACGGCCTGGCTGACCGCCCTGTACTACCGCAGTCCCGGCACGATCGTCATAGGCGGCTTCCTGATCCTGCTGACGGCGGTGTTCCTGCTGATGGGGCTGTTCGTCGACAGCACTCCCCAGCCGTGCCCGCCCGGCAAGGTCTGCGACTTCGTCCGTTGAGCCTCTCGGCTCTGTCACGCGCGGGCGGCGTTCGCCCGGCTCCACCGGTTCGAGCGCGTCGCCGTCCGCCGGGAGAGACGCCTCGACATCCGCAACGCCTCCGTCCCGATCGCCTGCGGACTCATGTGAGGGGGCGGCCCCAGACCTGCTCGGTGCGGGTGCCACGCAGCCGCGGCTTCGGCGAGCGCCCGGGAGTTTCCGGCCGCCGCCATGGCCAGGTCGGTCGGTTCGTCGGGGAGGCAGTACATCGCGTCGGGACCGTCGACCAGGTCGCCGCGTACCGTGGCGCCGGCCATGTGGACTCCGAAGGCGGCCAGGTCGGTTCTCCTCTCCGGGTCGCTCACGCCGGGGCCGAACCTGGACCAGTGGTAGGAGCGAGGAGGGCGGAACCACGGATTCTCGGACACGGCGGCCACTGCAGGACACGCCGCGCGGCTGCGCGGGAGGGACGGTCGGCCCGGGGTGGGGGACGTACGGGTACTGCGGGAGGCGGGGGCGGGGTTCGTAGCGTGGAGGGGACGCCCGGGAGCGGGGCCCGTGGGGGCCGGGGGCGAGGTGTTCGGACTCCAGGAGGACCGCGATGTTCTGTTACCAGTGCGAGCAGACCGACCGTACCGGGACGGTTCCCGGGTGCGCGGGGGCCGTCGGCAACTGCGGCAAGGATGCCGCGACTTCGGATCTGCAGGACCTGCTGGTCCACGCGGCGAAGGGCGTCGCCCAGTACGCCGCGGCGTCGCGCTCGCTCGGGCGGCCGGACGACGAGGCGGCGCGGTTCCTGCTGTTCTCGGTGTTCACCACGCTGACCAACGTGAACTTCAACCCGTCGCGGTTCGGCGCCCTGATCCAGCAGGCCGTCGCCCACCGGGCCCGCGCCCGGGCCCGGTACGAGGCGGCGGCGCGCGCCGCCGGGACCGAGCCGCGGGAGCTGGCCGGCCCGGCCGTCTGGCAGCCCGCCGACGACCCGGACGCGCTGGCCCGGCAGGCCGCCGAGGTCGGGGTGGACGCGGGCCTGGCCCTGGTCGGCCCGGACGTGGTGGGCCTGCGCTCGCTGCACCTGTACGCGTTGAAGGGCATCTGCGCGTACGCGCACCACGCGCACGTCCTCGGCAGGGAGAGCGCCGAGGTGTTCGCCGGCGTGGAGAGCGCCCTCGCGTACCTCGCGGGCGAGCCCGCGGACGCCGCCGACCTGATGGAGCGCGCGGTGGGCCTGGGCCGCCTCGGACTGGCGGCGATCGAACTGCTGGACGCCGCCAACACCGGCGCGTACGGCGCGCAGCAGCCCACCACGGTCCGCACCACGCCCGTCGCGGGCAAGGCGATCCTGGTCAGCGGCCACGACCTGCACGACCTGGAGCAGCTGCTGGAGCAGACCGTCGGCCAGGGAGTCAACGTCTACACGCACGGGGAGCTGCTGCCCGCGCACGCCTATCCGCTGCTGAAGGCGTACCCGCACCTGGTGGCCAACTACGGCGGCGCCTGGCAGGACCAGCAGCGCGAGTTCGCGGCGTTCCCCGGACCGATCCTGATGACCTCCAACTGCCTCGTCGAGCCCCACGCCGCGTACCGGCGGCGGATCTTCACCACCGGTCCGGTCGGCTGGCCCGGCGTGCGGCACCTCGCCGAGGGCGACTTCGGCCCGGTCGTGCAGGCCGCCCGGGCGCTGCCCGGCTTCCCCGCCGACCCGGACGCCGGGCCGGACGCCGACCCGGACGCCGGGCCCGAGGCTCGGCGGTCGCTCACCGTCGGCTACGGCGCGGACGCGGTGCTCGCGGTCGCCGACCGGGTCACCGCCGCGGTGCGCAGCGGCGCGATCCGGCACTTCTTCCTGGTCGGCGGCTGCGACGGCCCGACGCCGGGGCGCGACTACTACACCGAGTTCGCGGTCGGGGCGCCGGACGACGCCGTGGTGCTCACCCTGGGCTGCGCCAAGTACCGCTTCCACGGGCACGAGTTCGGGGAGATCGGCGGGATTCCGCGCCTGCTGGACCTGGGCCAGTGCAACGACACGCACTCGGCGATCCGGATCGCGGCCGCGCTGGCCGAGGCGTTCGAGTGCGAGGTGAACGACCTGCCGCTGACCCTGGTGCTGTCCTGGACGGAGCAGAAGGCCGTCGCGGTGCTGCTGGCCCTGCTGGCGCTCGGCATCCGCGACATCCACCTCGGTCCGACGCTGCCGGCCTTCCTCACCCCGAACCTGGTCGACGCCCTGGTGCGGCGCTTCGGCCTGCGGCTGGTCGGCGACCCGGCCGCCGACCTCGCCGCCGCGCTGGAACCGGCCGCGCGGTGACGGCCGATCAGGTCCCGGAAGCGCCGGGCCACCGGGTGGTGCTGACCACCAGCGACGGGGCCCGGCTGGAGGTGAGCTGCCCGCCCGGCAGCACCGTGCTGGAGGCCGCCGCCGAGGCCGGGGCCGCGCTGCCGGCCTCGTGCCGGCAGGGCACCTGCGGCTCCTGCCACGCCACCGTCACCTCGGGCGCGTTCGACCTCCGGCCGCACAGCGCGCAGGCGCTGCCGTCGGAGGAGCGGGAGCAGGGCGGGGTGCTGCTGTGCCGCACCGTGCCGCGCGGTCCGCTCCGCGCGGAGCTGCCGTACCCGCAGTCGCGGATCCTGTACGGGCGCGTTCCGGTCCGGGCGGCCGAGGTGGTGGCGGTCACGGCCGTCGCGCGAGACACCGTGCGGCTGGAGCTGGTGCTGACGGACAGTCCGGACTGCCAGTTCGACGCCGGGCAGTTCGTCGAGCTCGAACTGCCCGGCACCGACGTGCGGCGGGCCTACTCGCCGGCGAACACCGGCAACTGGGACGGCCGGATGGAGTTCTTCGTCCGGGTGCGGCCGGGCGGCGCCTTCTCCGGGCCGCTCGCCGAACGGCTCCGCCCCGGCGACCCGTTGACGGTGCACGGCCCGCAGGGCGCGTTCGGGCTGCACGAGACCGGGCTGCGGCCGCGCTGGCTGCTGGCCGGCGGCACCGGCCTGGCCCCGCTGCTGGCGATGGCCCGGCAGATGGCGGAGTGGCAGGATCCGCAGCCGGTGCGGCTGTTCTTCGGCGTCAACACGCCCGAGGAGGTGTTCGGCACCGGGGAGTTGGCGGCGCTGGCGGCCGAACTGCCGGGTTTCCGGCACCAGGTGTGCGTGCGCGAACCGGATGCGGCGTGGACCGGCCCGGTCGGCACCCCGGCCGATCTGCTGGCCGGGGCCCTGGCCGGGCACACCGGAGCGGCCCCCGACCTGTACGTGTGCGGACCCCCGGCGATGGTGGAGGCGGTGCGCCGGGCCGCCCCCGGCTGCCGGATCTTCCACGAACGCTTCCTGGCGAGCTGAACCGCGCGGTGTCGCAGGGCCGTTGGGCTCGGGGGAAGGAGCATTCGGAACGGACCGTTCGGCAAAGATTGCGGAACGCTCCCGTCCTGTCACTGGCCGAAATCGATCGCTTTTCGGCCGCATCGGAGCGGGCCGGTGACGGAGGGTGTTCGATTCGCGTGGAGTGACGGGCGGGGGCCCGGTGACACCAGCGACCTCCACCCACCGTGACCGGGCGCTCACTTCGAGCCGCCGGACCAGGATCGTCCGTCTTCGACCGGACCGCCCCGCCCGGGCGGTCCGGCGCCCGCGCGGCGGTTCGGCCCCTGCTCGGGGCGGGGGTGCGGCGTGATCGCGGTGTGATCGCCCGCTGATTTCGGATTTCAACCACGGGCCGAAAACAGTTGTTGACCGGTCGTGCACGCCCACCCTAGGGTCGTCCGCGTCGTAGGGGGAGGAACTCCGGGGGGAGGGCTCGGAAGCGGGTTCGGAGCACGTTCGGGGCGGCAGGTTTTGGGGGAGCCGCACCCGGAGTTCGGCCGAGAGTGCCGAACTCGCAATCAGATATGGGTAGTTGAGTTCACCAGCGGCGATCTGCGGTCCGCCGCGGTCCGCGCGGGACGCGCCTCGGGCGGCATCCCCGCCCATTCGAACCGCGGCCGCAGGCATTTCCGGAATTCCCACCGCGGCCATTCCGTGGTTCGCGACATCCGAATTTTCTCTCACCAGAGGAGTGACTCGTGAACGCCTTCACGGGGCGTCTGCCGCTGTCCGCCGCCCAGCACGAAGTGTGGGTCGCCCACCAGCTCGACCCGGGCCGCGCCGCGCACAACTGCGCCGGTTACGTGGACATTCGCGGCACGATCGACGAGCCGCACCTCGCCGAGGCCGTCCGGACCGCCGTGGACGAGGCCGACGCGCTGCGGGTGCGGTTCACCGCCGACCCCGACGGCCGGCCCTGGCAGCTCCCGCTGGAGGACGTCCCCGCTCTGCGCGTGCACGACCTGAGCGGCACGCCCGACGCCCGCGCCGCCGCCGAACGCTGGATGCGCGAGGACCTCGCCACCCCCGTCGACCTGTCCGACGGGCCGCTGTTCGCGCACACCCTGCTGAAGGTCGCCCCCGACCACCACCTGCTCCACCTGCGCTACCACCACATCGTGCTGGACGGCTACGGCCAGGCCCTGCACTGGCGGCGCCTCGCCGAGCTGTACACCGCCCGCACCGAAGGCCGAACTCCGAAGCCCGCCAACGCCGTCGGCCTCGCCGACCTGCTCGCCGAGGACGACGCCTACCGGGCCTCCGAGCAGTACCGCGAGGACCGCGCGCACTGGTACGCCGACCTCGCCGACCAGCCCGACCCGGCGAGCCTGGCCTCCGCCGACCAGCCCGGCCCCGCCGCCTCCCGGTTCCAGCCGCCCGCCCGGATCACCGGCGTCGACGCGGTCGCCGCCCGCCACCAGGTGCACTGGTCGGTGGTGGTGCTCGCCGCGACCGCCGCCTACCTGCACCGCCTCACCCAGCAGCAGGACCTGGTGCTCGGCCTGCCGGTGCGCGCCCGCACCACCCGCGCCGCCCTCACCACGCCCGCGATGCTCGCCAACGTGCTGCCGCTGCGCGTCACCGTCCGCCCCGAGCAGGACTTCCCGACCCTGCTGCGGCACGTCGCCGAACGCGCCGCGGAGGTCCTCGCCCACCAGCGCTTCCGCGGCGAGGAACTGCGCCGCGAGGCCCGCCGCACCGGCGCCGGCGGCCAGGCCCCCGCCGTCGTGGTCAACGTGGTGTCCTTCGATGGCCGACTGCGCCTCGGCGAACTCGCCTGCGCCGTCCACCAGTTGTCGTCCGGCCCGGTCGCCGACCTGGGCCTGGAGTTCTTCGGCGGCGCCGACGGCGCCGAACTCTCCCTCACCTTCGAGCCGAACCCGGCCCGCCACCGGGCCGCCGCGCTGGCCGGCCACCGGGCCCGCTTCGCCCGCTTCCTGACCACCCTGCTGGCCGCCCCCGACCACACCCCGGTCGGCGTGCTCGACCTGCTCACCCCCGCCGACGAGGCCACCGCCCGGATCGCCGGCCCGGTCCGCGACTACCGGCTGGAGCGCCCGCTGCCCGCCTGGATCGCCGACCAGGCCGCCCGCACCCCCGACGCCACCGCCGTCGAGGGGCCCGACGGCAGCACCCTGACCTACCGCCGACTGCTCGACCGCGCGAACGCGTTGGCGCACCACCTGCGCGGGCGCGGGGTCCGCCCCGGCGACGTGGTCGGCATCCACGAGGAGCGCTCGCTCGACCTGGTCGTCGGCCTGCTCGGCATCCTGCTGGCCGGCGCCGCCTACACCCCGCTCGACCCCGAGCAGCCGCTCGCCCGGCTCGCCCTGCAGATCGAGGACGCCGACGTCCGGGTGGTGCTCACCCGCACCGACCTCGCCGCCCGGCTGTCCGGCAGCTGCCTGGAGACCCTCCCGCTCGACACCCTGCTGCCCGGGCTGGCCGCCGCCGGCCCGCTCCCCGACGCCCCCGGCCCCGACGACCCCGCCTACGTGATCTTCACGTCCGGCTCCACCGGCCGCCCCAAGGGCGTCGCCGTGCCGCACCGCGGCATCGTCAACCGGCTGCTGTGGATGCAGGACGAGTACTGCCTCGGCACCGACGACAAGGTCCTGCAGAAGACCCCGTTCACCTTCGACGTGTCGGTGTGGGAGTTCTTCTGGCCGCTGATGACCGGCGCCACCCTGCACCTGATCGCCCCCGGCGCGCACCGCGACCCCCGGGCCATCGCCGACGCCGTCCGCCGGCACGCCGTCACCACCGCGCACTTCGTGCCGTCCATGCTCGACCTGTTCCTCGCCGAGCCCACCGCGGCCGAACTGCCCACCCTGCGCCGGGTCCTGTGCAGCGGCGAGGCGCTGCGCCCGGAGACCGTCGGCCGCTGGTTCGCGCAGCACGGCCCCGACGGGCCCGAACTGCACAACCTGTACGGCCCCACCGAGGCGTCCGTCGACGTCACCCACTGGCAGTGCCGGCCCGAGGACGCCGCCGGGCCCGTCCCGATCGGCCGGGCCGTCGCCAACACCACCCTGTACGTGCTCGACCGGGCCGGCCGCCGCCTGCCCGCCGGCGTCCCCGGCGAACTGGCCATCGGCGGCGTGCAGGTCGCCCTCGGCTACCTGAACCGGCCCGAACTGACCGCCGCCGCCTTCGTCCCCGGCCCCGGCGACACCGGACGGCTCTACCGCACCGGCGACCTCGCCGTGCTCGGCGCCGACGGCATCGTCCGCTACCTCGGCCGGCTCGACCACCAGTTGAAGGTGCACGGCTTCCGGATCGAGCCCGGCGAGATCGAGTCCGCGCTGCTCGCCCACCCCCGGATCGACCGCGCCGTGGTCACCGCCCCGCGCGCCGCCGACGGCCAACTCCGCCTGGTCGCCCACCTGGTGGCCACCGGCCCGGTGCCCGAGCACGGCGAGCTCGCCGCGTTCCTGCGCGAGCGGCTGCCCGCCCACATGGTGCCCGCGCACTTCGTGCCGCTGCCCGAACTGCCGCTGCTGCCCAACGGCAAGCTCGACCGCAACGCCCTGCCGCTGCCCGACACCACCGCCCCCGCCGCCGGCGCCCAGGCCCCCGTCACCGAGGCGCAGCGCCTGCTGCACCGCGCCTGGGCCGCCGTCCTCGGCACCGACGCGTTCGGCATCGACGACTCGTTCTTCGCCCTCGGCGGCGACTCCATGCACGCGATCCGGGTCCGCGCCGAGGTCGAACGCCACGGCCGCACCTTCGACGTCGCCGACCTGTTCCAGGGCCCGTCGGTGCGCGAACTCGCCCTGCTGGTACGCCCGCTGGCCGACCGGCAGGAGACGAGCGAGCCGTTCGGGCTGCTCTCGGACCGCGACCGGGCGCTGCTGCCCGACGACCTGGACGACGCCTACCCGCTGAGCGCCATGCAGGCCGGCATGCTGTTCCACGCCGCGTTCGGCGACGACACCTCCGTCTACCGGGTCGTCACCAGCATCCGGATCGCCGCCCCGCTGGACGCGGCCGCGCTGCGCGCCGCCGTCGACGACACCGCGCGCCGCCACCCCTCGCTGCGCTGCTCCTTCGACCTGTCGCGCTACTCCGAGCCGCTTCAGCTCGTCCACCGGCAGGTCACCATCCCGATCGAGGACGGCGAGGACCTGCGCGGACTCACCCCCGCCGCCGCCCGCCGCACCGTCGAGGCCTGGGTCGAGCAGGCCAAGTTCACCACCTTCGACCCGGCCACCGCGCCGCTGCTGAAGTTCGCCGTCCACCCGATGGACGGCGACGCCTTCGAACTGTCCGTCGTCGAGCACCACGTCGTCCTCGACGGCTGGAGCGACATGCGGATGCTGGAGGAGATCGTCGAGCACTACCGGGCCCGGCTCGCCGGACACGCCCTGGACCTGCCCGAAGTCGGCTCCGCCTACCGGGACTTCGTCGCCGCCGAACGCGCCGCCGTCGCCGACCCCGCCGCCCGCGCGTTCTGGGCCGAGGTGCTGCGCGGCGCCGAACCCACCGACCTCGCGCCCCGCCCCGCCGGCGAGGCCCGGCCCGCCGCCAACCAGCGCTACGACGTGCCGATCGCCGAGGACACCGCCGCCGCGCTGCGCGCCCTCGCCGCCCGCGAATCCCTGCCGCTGAAGGCCCTGCTGGTCGCCGCGCACACCGCCGTGCTGCGCCTGGTCGGCGGCAGCGACGAGGTCCTCACCGGCATGGTCGCCAACGGCCGCCTGGAGGAGCCCGGCGGCGACGAGACCATCGGCGTGTTCCTCAACACCCTGCCGCTGCACCTCGACCTCGCCGACGCCAGCCTGCTGGACGCCGCCCGCGCCGTGTTCGCCCACGAGCGCGCCGCCGCCCCGTACCGCCGCTACCCGATCGCGCAGATGCAGCACGACCTCGGCGCGGACCTGCGGCTCAGCTCCTACGTCAACTTCATGGACTTCCACCGCGACGGCACCCGCGACAGCGACGCGCTGATGCAGGTCACCGTCGGCATCGCCGAGACCAACTACCCGCTGGCCGTCAACTTCCTGGTCGACCCCGAGGAACGCCGCCTGTCGCTGTGGCTGGACTGCGACCTCGCCGTGCTGCCCGAGGAGTTCTGCGACCGGCTGGCCGGCTACTACGCCCGCGCCGTCGAACGCGTCGCCCACCACGGCGAGCGGCCCGCCGTCGACGCCGACCTGCTCGGCGCCGCCGAACTCGCCGCCCTCGACGCCTGGAACGACACCGCCGTCCACTACGACAGCGCCGACACCGTGCACGGCCTGATCGCCCGTCAGGCCGCCGCCCGCCCCGACGCCGTCGCGCTCGCCCACCGCGACCGGGAACTCGACTACGCCGAACTCGACACCCGCGCCAACCGCCTCGCCCACCACCTGATCGGCCTCGGCGTGCGCCCCGGCGACCTGGTCGGCGTCAGCGTCCGCCGCGGGGCCGACCTGGTCACCGCGCTGATCGCCGTCCACAAGGCCGGCGCCGCCTACGTCCCGATGGACCCGGCGTTCCCGCGCACCCGCCTCGACACCATCGCCGAGGACGCCGCCATCGGCTGCCTGATCACCGGCCCCGGCGCCCCCGCCGGCCTCACCGCGGCCCGGCACACCGACCTCGCCGAGGACGCCGCCGCGATCGCCGCCCGCCCCGGCCACGCGCCCGCGGTCGCCGTCGGCGGCGACGACACCGCCTACGTCATCTACACCTCCGGCTCCACCGGCAAGCCCAAGGGCACCGCGATCCGGCACCGCAACGCCGTCAACTTCTTCACCGGCATGGACGCCGCCGTCGGCTGCGGCCCCGAAGACACCGTCCTCGCCGTCACCAGCGTCTCCTTCGACATCTCGATCCTCGAACTGCTCTGGCCGCTCACCCGCGGCGCCAAGGTGGTCGTCGCCGGCGAACGCATCGTCAACAACCTGGTGCCGCGCCCCGACGACCGCGACCGGCCGCTCGGCTTCAGCCTGTTCTTCTTCGCCGCCGCCGCGGGCGTCTCCCGCCAGGACGGCTACCGGCTCGTCCTGGACGCCACCAAGTACGCCGACCGGCACGGCTTCGAGGCCGTCTGGACCCCCGAACGGCACTTCCACGCCTTCGGCGGCCTCTACCCCAACCCGTCCGTGATGTCCGCCGCCCTCGCCACCGTCACCGACCGGATCGCGCTGCGCTGCGGCAGCGTCGTCGCCCCGCTGCACGACACCGTCCGGATCGCCGAGGAGTGGTCGCTGGTCGACAACCTCTCCGGCGGACGCGTCGGCCTCGCGTTCGCGGCCGGCTGGAACTCCAACGACTTCGTGCTGCGCCCCGAGAACTTCCCCGGCCGCAAGCAGCTGATGACCGATCAGCTCGCCGAGTTCCGCAAGCTGTGGCGCGGCGAGCAGGTGCTGCGCACCGGAGGCAGCGGCGAACTCGTCGACGTGAAGATCCACCCCGCGCCGGTGCAGGACGAGCCGCCGATCTGGCTCACCTCGGTCGGCAACGTGGAGACCTTCGAGAAGGCCGGCGCGTCCGGCGCCAACCTGCTCACCCACCTGCTCGGCCAGGCCCCGGAGGACCTCGCCGTGAAGATCTCCGCCTACCGCAAGGCCCGCGAGGCGGCCGGCCACGACGGACCCGGCCAGGTCACCCTGATGGTGCACACCTTCATGGCCGACGACACCGCCGACGCCCGGGCCCGGGCCCGCGAACCCTTCCGCGACTACCTGCGCAGCTCCACCGAACTGTGGCGCACCCTGTTCGCCACCACCGGCCAGGACCTGCCCGAGATGGGCGCCGAGGACCAGATCGAAGCGGTCATCGACCTCGCCATCGACCGCTACTTCGAAGCCTCCGGCCTGTTCGGCTCGCCCGAGGACTGCGCCGAACTGGTCCGCACCCTGGCCGCCGCCGGCGTCGACGAGATCGCCTGCCTGGTCGACTTCGGCGTCGCCCCCGACGAGGTCCTCGACAGCCTGGCCAAGGTCGACGAACTGCGCCGCGCCCACGAGGCCGAAGTGGTCGAGAACCCGTACTCGCTGGCCGCGCTCGCCACCCGACACTCCGTCACCCTGCTCCAGGGCACCCCGTCGCTGCTCGCCGCGGTCGCCGCCGAACCCGAGGCGCTCGGCGCGCTGACCGGGCTGCGCGCCCTGCTGATCGGCGGCGAGGCGTTCCCGTCCGGCCTCGCGCAGCGCCTGCTCGGCGCCCTCCCGGACGTCCGGGTGCTCAACATGTACGGGCCCACCGAGACCACCATCTGGTCCACCGTCCACGAGCTCGACCGCGAACTCGACCCGCAGGCCGGCACCGTGCCGATCGGCGTGCCGATCGCCAACACCGTGGTCCGGGTCGCCGACCCGCACGGGCGGCCCGCCCCGATCGGCGCGTCCGGCGAACTGTGGATCGGCGGCCACGGCGTCGCCGCCGGCTACCTCGGCCGCCCCGACCTGACCGCCGAACGCTTCGTCGAACAGGACGGGCAGCGGTACTACCGCACCGGCGACCGGGTCCGCTGGCGCGCCGACGGCCGCCTGGAGTTCCTCGGCCGGGTCGACCGGCAGGTGAAGATCCTCGGCCACCGGGTCGAACCCGACGAGGTGGAGAGCGTGCTGTCCCGCCACGACGGCGTCGACGCCGTCGCCGTGATCGCCGTCGACGGCGCCCACGGGCCGGAACTCGTCGCCTACGTCTCGCCCGCCGAGGAGCTCTCCGACCACACCGTCCAGCAGGCCCACGTCCAGCGCTGGGGCGAGGTCTGGGAGAGCGCCTACACCCAGCCCGCCGACGACGGAAGCGAGTTCGCCGGCTGGCTGTCCAGCTACAGCGGCGAGCCGATCCCCGTCCCCGAGATGCGCGAATGGCTCGGCCACACCGTGCAGCGGATCCACGCGCTGAAGCCCACCCGGGTCGCGGACGTCGGCGTCGGCGTCGGCCTGGTGCTGCGCAACTTCGCCGAGACCACCGAGGCCTACCACGGCATCGACCTCTCCCCGGCCGCCCTCGACGCCGCCCGCGGCTGCCTCGGCCGGCCGCTGCCCGCACACGTCGAACTCGCCCACAGCGGCCCGGAGTACCTCACCACGCTGCCCGAGGACAGCCTCGACACCGTGGTGATCAACTCGGTCGCCCAGTACTTCCCCGGCACCGACTACCTGCGCACCGTCCTGCACGACGCCGCCCGCGCCGTGCGCCCCGGCGGCGCCGTCTTCGTCGGCGACGTCCGCTCCCTCGACCTGCTGCCCGAGTTCCACACCGCCGTCCAGCTCCACCGCGCCGACCCGCTCACCACCGTCGACGAACTCCGCTCCGCCGTCGACCGCCACCTCGCCGAGGAACGCGAACTCTGCCTGTCGCCGGACTTCTTCCAGCGGCTGGCCGCCGAGCACGACAAGATCGGCGAGGTCCGGTTCGAACTCAAGCGCGGCCACGCCGACAACGAACTCACCCTGTTCCGCTACGACGTGACCCTGCTGATCGGCGAACCCGCCCCCGCCACCGCCCCGGCCCAGCTCGCCTGGGACGCCCTGCCCGACGGCCTCGACGCGCTGCGCGACCGGCTCGCCGCCGAACCCGGCGAGCTGCTCGTCACCGGCATCCCCAACCGCCGCCTGCAGCGCGCCACCGCCGCCGTCCGGGCCCTCGCCGACCTCCCCGGCGACGCCACCGCCTGGGACGTCGACCGCCGCCTGTGGCAGGTCGACGAGGACGCCGCCGTCCACCCCGAGGACCTGCACGCCCTCGCCGAAGCCACCGGCCACCGCCTCACCACCCGGGTCCGCCCCGACGGCCGCCTGGACACCTTCGACGCCGCCTTCACCCCCGCGGGCACCCGCGCCGCCACCGCGGCCCCCGCCGACACCGAGGACGAGGCATGAACCGACGACTCGCCAACGACCCGCTCGCCACGGCCTGGGCGGCCGGCCTGCGCGGCAGCCTCCGCGGCTACGCCCGCACCCACCTGCCCGAGGCGATGGTCCCCGCCCACTTCGTGGTGCTGCCCGAACTCCCCAAGCTCCCCAACGGCAAGGTCGACCGGGGCGCCCTGCCCCGGCCCACCGCCGAGGAGAGCACCGAGAGCGCCTACGTCGCACCCCGCACCCCCGTGGAGACCCAGCTCGCCCGGATCTGGCAGGACCTGCTCGGCCTGCCCCGGGTCGGCGTCGAAACCAGCTTCTTCGACCTCGGCGGCGACTCCCTGACCGTCCTCCAGATGGCCGCCCAGGTCCGCGACGCCTACGGCGTCCGCCTCGACCTGCGCCGGATGTTCGAGGACCCCACCGTCGCCCGGCTCGCCCGGATGGTCGGCTCCGAGGCCGACCCCTACCTGTCCGGCGCCGCCAACCCGCGCGGCGTCGACGACGAGCAGATGGTCGCCGACGCCGTCCTGCCCGAGGACATCGCCCCCGGCCCCGACACCCTGCCGCCCGCCACCGCCCCCTACCGGGCCGTGTTGCTCACCGGCGGCACCGGCTACACCGGCGCGTTCCTGCTGCGCGAACTGCTCGACCGCTCCACCGCCACCGTCCACGTCCTGGTCCGCGCCGCCGACCGCGCCCAGGCCGACGCCCGGGTGCTCGACAACCTCACCGAGTACGGCCTGCTGCGCACCGGCGACGCCGAACGGATCGTCGGCGTCCCCGGCGACACCGGCCGGCCCTACCTCGGCACCACCCGCCGCGCCTACCGCGAACTCGCCGGAACCGTCGAGATGATCGTCCACAACGCGGCCATCTCCAGCTGGATCGTGCCCTACCCGAAGATCAAGCCCGTCAACGTGTTCGGCGCCCTCGAAGTCCTGCGCCTGGCCTGCGACACCCGCACCAAGCCCGTGCACTTCGTCTCCACCATCGGCGTCTACCCCGGCGACCAGGGCGAACGCCGCTGGGACGAGGAGCGCCTGACGGAGACCCAGGACGTGGTCGGCGGCTACCGGCAGTCCAAGTGGGTCGCCGACACCCTGATGCTGCAGGCCCGCGAACGCGGCGTCCCCACCCACGTCTACCGGCTCGGCGCGGTCGCCGGCTCCCAGACCACCGGCGCCTGCTCCACCGACACGTTCATCAACCACCTGCTCAAGGGCTGCATCCAGCTGGGCGCCTACCTCGACTACGACCTGCTGATCGACCTCGTCCCGGTCGACTACTGCGCCGCCGCCGTCGCGCAGATCGCGCTGGCCGGCGGCCACCGCGAAGCCGTGTTCAACGTCCCCGGGGCCGGCTCCACCGGAATGAACGACATCTTCCAACTGGTCGTCGACCACGGCTACCCGCTGCGCAAGCTCGCCTACCAGGACTGGTACCGCGAACTGGTCGCCGCCGTCGAACGCGGCGAGGACAACGAACTGGCGGTCTACCTCCCGCTGTTCGGCGAGGACCGCCCCGCCGACGAGGTCGGCTACCCCGGCAGCCGGCCGGTCTTCGGCACCGCCCACCTGGAGGAGGCGCTGACCGGCACCGGCATCACCCCGCGCCGCGTCGACCGGGACCTGTTCGCGCTGTACCTCGACTACTTCGTCTCGACGGGCTTCCTGCCCGCACCGCCCCAGGGCTGACGCCCCCTCGACAGCCGACGCCACCCAGAGCAGATGGAGACCGCGATGACCGCCCCCGCCCTGCCGTCCTTCCCGATGCCCCGCGTGCACCCGCTCGACCCGCCGCCCGCCTACCGCGAACTCAGCGCCGAACAGCCGGTGTTCCGCGTCGCCACCCCGCGCGGCGAGCAGGTCTGGGTGGTCACCCGGCACGAGGACGTCCGCGCCGTGCTGACCGACCACCGGCTCAGCTCCGACCCCAAGACCCCCGGCTACCCGTCCTACATCTCCGGCGACACCCCGCTGCCGCCCGGCTTCTTCCTCAACCAGGACGAGCCCGACCACGGCCGGCTGCGCCGCCTGGTCACCCGCGAGTTCCTGGTCGGCCTGATGGAGGCCAAGCGCCCCCGGATGCAGGCCATCCTCGACGGCCTGCTCGACAAGCTGGAGGCCCAGGGCAACAGCGCCGACCTGGTCACCCAGCTGGCCTTCCCGATGGCCGCCACCGTGATGTGCGAACTGCTCGACGTGGCCTACGAGGACGCCCCGCTGTTCGTCGGCCTCACCGACACCATCCTCGACCGCCGCAGCACCCCCGAGCAGGTCGCCCGGGCCGCCGGCGACCTGATGGCCTACTTCGACCGGCTGGTCACCGACCGGGAGAACCACCCCACCGACGACATGCTCGGCCGCCTGGTCACCCACCAGGAGGCCGGCAAGATCGACCACGCCGAGTTCGTCGGCCTGGCCGCGCTGCTGCTGCTCTCCGGCTACGACACGATGGCCCAGATGATCGGCCTCGGCACCGCCACCCTGCTCGAACACCCCGACCAGCTCGCCGAGTTGCAGGCCGACCCGACCAAGATCCCGCACGCCATCGAGGAACTGCTCCGCTACCTCTCGATCAACCACGCCGGCCTGCCGCGCGCCGCCGTCGCCGACATCGAACTCGGCGGACAGACCATCAAGGCCGGCGACGGCCTGCTCGTCATGATCAACGCCGCCAACCGGGACGCCGCCGTCTTCCCCGAGCCCGACCGGTTCGACATCCACCGCGAGAACCCGCAGAGCCACGTCGCGTTCGGCCACGGCTTCCACAAGTGCATCGGCCTCACCCTCGCCCGGGTCGAGCTCAGCACCGTCTTCGCCGGCCTGTTCGCCCGCTTCCCCGGCCTCAAGCTCGCCCGCCCGCTCCAGGACCTGCCGTTCCGCCACGACATGGTGCTCTACGGCGTGCGCGAACTGCCCGTCACCTGGTGACCCGGCTTCCCGACCAGCCCTCGGACGACATCGATGAAGGACGCGTGATGGCAGTTCAGACCGTCTACCTGCTGCCCGGGCAGGGCGGCTACACCCCCGGGGCCCTCGCCGGCCGCGAGGACGCCGCGCTCACCGAGGCGCTGCGCACCGTCGACCGGGTCGCCGCCGAGTTCGGCCGCCCCGCCGTCAGCGGGCTGCTCACCCGGACGGACGCGCCGAGCGCCGCCGACCTGGTCCGCGACGACCCGTTCGCGCTGCAACTCGCCGTCTACGCCGCCGGCGTGGGCGGTCTGCTGCTGGCCCCGCCGGTCGGCCCCGCGGACGCCCTGGTCGGCCACAGCATGGGCGAGATCGCCGCACTCACCCTCGCCGGGGCGTTCGACCCCGCCGACGGCGCGCGGCTGGTCGCCCACCGCGCCGAGGCCCTCGCCGCCCACCACACCACCGGCGGCGGCATGCTCGCCGTCGAACTCACCGCCGAGCGCACCGCGCACCTGGTCGGCGCCGCCGACGACCGGGCGCTGGCGCTCGCCGTCGTCAACGCCCCGCGCCAGTGCGTGGTGGCCGGCCCCGAGGACGCCCTCGCCACCGTCGCCCGCCTCGCGGACGCGCTCGGCGCGCGCACCGTCCGGCTCAACGCGCCCTACCCGTTCCACAGCCCCGGACTCGCCGCCGCCGCACACGAGTTCCGGCGGCGGATCGCCGGGATCCGCCAGCTCCCGCTGCGGCACGCCGTCCACTCGCCGGTCGCCGGCCGCTGGATCGCCGACACCGACGACCTCAAGGAGCTGCTGGTCCGTCAACTCACCACGCCGGTCCGCTTCCTGGACGCCGTCCGGGAGCTGCACGCGCACGGCGCCGAGACCTTCGTCGAATGCGGGCGGGCCGGCCTCGCCGGGCTGGTGCGGCGCAGCGTGCCGAACGTGGCGGTCGTCGTGGCGGGCACCGCCGCGTCGCCCCTGGCGGCCGAGACCGCGGTCCTTGCCGAGGCCGCCGCCCCGGAGCCCGCTGCGGTTCCGGTGCCCGCCGCGGCTGCGGCTGCGTCTGCGGCGGTTCCCGCCGTTTCGGGTCCGGTGCTGGACCGGGAGTCGGTGGTGTCGCAGTTGCGTGAGCTGTTCGCGGGGACGCTGGGGTATCCGGTGGAGATGGTGACGGCGGACGCGGATCTGGAGGCCGATCTCGGGATCGACTCGCTGAAGCGGGTGGAGATGCTGGCGAAGGTGTCGGCGCAGTTCGGATTGGGGGAGTCGATCGAGTCGGGTCGGTTCATCGCCCAGTCCACGCTGGCCGACGTCGCCGAACTCGTCCTCGCCGCACCCGCATCCGGGGCGACGGCGACACCCGCCGCGGCTGCGGCTGCGGCTGCGGCGGTTCCCGCCGTTTCGGGTCCGGTGCTGGACCGGGAGTCGGTGGTGTCGCAGTTGCGTGAGCTGTTCGCGGGGACGCTGGGGTATCCG
>NZ_JBHWDS010000009.1:0-69312 GCF_042734615.1 Kitasatospora sp. NPDC059646 | reverse complement strand
TCGGCGCAGTTCGGATTGGGGGAGTCGATCGAGTCGGGTCGGTTCATCGCCCAGTCCACGCTGGCCGACGTCGCCGAACTCGTCCTCGCCGCACCCGCGTTCACCGGCTGAACCCACCCCCGCACCGTCCACCTCAGGGAGCCGTCATGCCCATCGACCCCGCCCAGCGCACCGTCCTGGTCGCCGCCGAACCCGGTACGGCGGCGACCCTGACCGGTGCCTTCACCGACACCCTGGTCCACAGCTGCGCCCCGACCGGCCCCGCCGTCACCGAGGCGCTCGCCGCGGCCGGACGCCCCGCGGCCGTCCTGCTCGCCGCCGACCCGGCCACCCCGGCCGGCCGGCAGGCCGCCCTCACCGCGGCCCGGGCCCTGCCGGCCGGCGGCGCGCTCGTCCTGGTCGCCGCCGACGGTCCGGACCGGCAACTCGCCGACGCCCTCGACGCGTTGCTGGCCGTCGCCCCGGCCGGCGTCCGGGTGCACGCCGTCCACGCCGCCGACGGCCCGGGCCCGGCCGCCGCCCGCCTCGCCGCCTACCTCACCGGCCCGGACGCCGCCGCACTCGACGGCCGCACCCTGACCCTGGGCGCACCCGCGCCGCGGCCCGCCGCGCACAGCGCCGCTGCGGCGGACGCCGGACGGTCCACGGCGAGTGCGCCGGCCGGCCGCGGTACGGCGACGCCACCCGCCGGGCAGGAAGCCGGCGCCGGACACCCGGGCACGGGTGCTGACGTCACCTCGGCCCCGGAGGTCCGCGCGGCGGCTCCCGGTACGCAGACGCCGCCGGCGGCACGGGCCACGGCCGCGGCGGACGCGGCGGCGGTGCCCGACGGGCCCGTTCACGGCGAACTCCCCGACGGCGACGCCGTGGTGGTGGTCGGCATGGGCCTGGCCGTGCCCGGGGCGAGCACGCCCGAGGAGTTCTGGCGGCTGCTGACCGAGGGCGAGCCGGTGTTCGGGGAGCCCGGCGAGCGGATGGACCTGGACAGCATCTGGTCGCCCGACCCGTCCGCCGCCGACAAGACGTACGCCCGGGTGTCCGGCTTCATGACCGGCTTCACCCCGCACCCGCGCCTGCGGGCCGAGATGGACTCCGGCGCGTTCACCTCGCGCGAGCACACCGCCGTGTGGCTGCGGCACTCGCTGCTCGGCGCGACCGAGCAGGTGACGATCCGCCCCGGCGACCGCCAGCTGTTCGCGGTGGGCCTGACGCCCGACGGCAGCCAGCACCTGGAGCAGACCCTCGTCACCCAGGGGACGCGCCGCCTGCTGGAGGACGCCGGCCTGCCGGTCCCCGAGGCCCTCGCGGCGCGCTACCCGATGGCCGCCGACACCCCCGACGCGGTGCTGCCGTACCGGATCGCCCGCGCCGCCGTCCCCGACCTGCCCGCCGACGCCGAGATCGTGGTCGTCGACACCGCGTGCTCGTCCTCGCTCTACACCATCGACCTCGGGGTGCGCGCCCTGCGCTCCGGCGAGGCCGACATCGCCCTGTGCGGCGGGGCGTTCGCGCTGACCGCGCAGAACCTGGTGCTGTTCTCCAAGCTGCGCGGCCTGTCCCGGTCGGGCCGGGTCCGGTCGCTGGACCGGGGCGCCGACGGCGTGCTGTTCAGCGACGGCGCGGCCGTGCTCGCACTGAAGACGTACCGGCGGGCGGTCGCGGACGGCGACCCGGTGCTCGGGTTCGTCGCCGGGTTCGGCGGCTCCTCGGACGGACGCGGCAAGGCCATCTACGCGCCCAACCCGGCCGGCCAGCAGATCGCGCTGCGCCGCGCCTGGGAGGCCGCCGGCACCCGGCCGCAGGACGTCGACTGGGTGGTGGCCCACGCCACCGGCACGCCCACCGGCGACCGCACCGAACTGGGCGCGCTGAACGCCGCCGCGCCCGGCCGGACCTGGACCATGACCTCCAACAAGTCCCTGGTCGGCCACGCCGGTTGGGCCGCCGGCGCGGTCTCCGCCGTGCACGCGCTGCTGGCCCTCGGCCGCGGCGCCATCCCCGGCCAGCGCCAGTTCACCGCACTGCCCGACGGCGCCGCCGACGTCCACGTCCCGACCGCCGACCGGCCGTGGCCCGCCCGCGCCGACCGGGCCCGCACCGTCGGCGTCTCCGCGATGGGCTTCGGCGGCACCAACGGCCACCTGCTGCTCACCGACCGGCCGCCCACGCCGCCCGCCCGCCCGGCCCCCGACACCGGCGCCGACCCGGTCGTGGTGGTCGCCGCCGGCACCCACCTGCCCGGCGACCCCGGCCCCGAGCAGCTCGCCGACTGGCTGGCCGGCGGCCCCGCCGGATGGCCCGCCACCTTCGGCGACGCGTACCCGGCGCCCAGCCCGCTGGAGGCGCGCCTCGCACCGTCCGCGATCGCCGCGATGGACCGCAGCCAGCTGATGGCGCTGCGCTGCGCCGACCGGATCGCCGGCGACTGGGCGAAGGACCGTCAGCTGGCCGACCGCGCCGGGGTGTTCGTCGGCCACAGCGGCCCGACCAGGAACGCGCACGGCCACGCCCTGCGCTACCACCTGGACGACCTGGAGCGGCACGTCACCGGCCCGGCCGGGCTGCCCTCCGGGGCGCTCGCCGACCCGGTGCGCCGGCTCACCCCGTCCGCCAACGAGGACGCCTACCCGGGGCTGATGCCCAACGTGATCGCCGCCCGGGTCGTCCAGCGGCTCGACCTGCACGGCCCCAACATGACCATCGACGCCGGCCGCGACTCCGCGCTGTCTGCCCTGGTCACCGCCGTCCGCTACCTGCGCGACGGCGAACTCGACCTGGCCGTGGTGATGGGCGTCAGCGCCCCCGCCGACGGACTGCCCGCCCGCGACCCGCGCCCCGCCGCCGACGCCGCCGTCGGATTCGTCCTCACCCGCCGCAGCACCGCCGACCGGCACGGCCTGACCGTGCTCGGCGAACTCGCCCTCGACCGCCCCGGGCGGACCGGGCAGCCCGCCGACGCCCGCGACCACCGCGGCGCGGACGGCGCCGTCGCGCTCCTCAAGGCCCTGCACCGGGACGCACCGAGCGCCCTGCAGCCCGTCGAGGACGCCCACACCCCCGCGCTGCGCGTCACCCCGGCCGGAGCAGCCGGGCCCGCCCGCGCGGCCGCGCCGGCCGAACTGGCCGGACACCTCGCCCGGCACGCCCTCACCCTGCACCCGGTGCCCGCCCGGCCCGCCCACCCGCCGCTGCCCGCCGTCCCGGCCGGCACCCTGCTGCTCACCGACGACCCCGCCGCGCTGCGCGGGATCCCGCTCCCCGCCGACTGCCTGATCGCCGCCCCGCGCAGCGCCCCCGCCGTCGACGGGATCCCGGTCCACCGGCTGGAGCGCGCCGAGGACCTGACGGCCCTGCTGGCCGCGCACACCCCCGCGCCGGAGCACGTCCGGGTGCTGGCCGGCGTGCCGGACGGGCCGCGCGAGGCGCTGTCCGAACGGCTGCTGGACCTCCACGACCTGGCGTTCCTGGCGGCCGGCCACCGCGCCGCCGACCTGCGCTCCTTCGCCGTGCTGGTGCTCGACGGCGCCGACGGCCTGCTGCCCGCCCCGCACAGCGGCCTGTTCACCGGGCTGGTCCGCAGCCTCGCCCAGGAACTGACGGAGTGCCGGACCTACGCCGTCGTCACCGACCGCACCGACCCGGCCGCCGCGCTCGACCTGCTCGCCGCGGAGTCCGCCGCCGGGCGCTGGATCCCGGCCGCCTACCACCTGGCCGGCGAACGCCTGGAACTTCTGCCGGTGCCCGTCCCCGCCGACGACCGCGCACCCGCGCTGCCCGACGCGCCCGTGCTGCTCGCCACCGGCGGCGCCCGCGGACTCACCGCCCACCTGGTCCACGAACTCGTCGAAGGCCGCACCCCGCAGGCCGTCTGGCTGCTGGGCTCCGGCCCGGCCCCCGACCCGGACGCCGCCGCCGTCCCGGCGGGCTCCCGGATCGACGCGCTGCGCGCCCTCGCCGCCCAACACCCCGGGGAGAGCCCCGCCGAACTCGGCCGGCGCCACGACCGCGCCCTCCAGCAGGCCGAACGGGCCCGGGTGATCGCCGAGTTGGAGGCACTGTGCGGCCCCGGCCGGGTGCACTACCGGCAGTGCGACGTGCTCGACGAGGGCGCCGTCCGCAAGACCGTCGAGGAGGTGCTCGCCGTCGAGGGCCGGGTCGACGTCCTGGTGCACGGCGCAGGCCTCGGCCGCTCCGCCGGCGTCACCCGCAAGAAGCTCGCCGACTTCCGGGCCGTCCGCGACGTCAAGGTCCGCGGCCACGCCCACCTGCGCGCCGCGTTCGGCGAACGCCGGCCCGCCCTGTGGTGCGCCGTCAGCTCCGTCTCCGCGTTCATCGGCCTGCGCGGCGAACCCGACTACGGCGCCGCCAACGAGTACCTGATGCTCGCCGCCGCGCACGCCCGCACCCTCGGCGGCCACGACGAGGTCGCCTTCACCTCCGGCCTGTGGACCGAGTCCGGCATGGCCTCCGCCGACACCCCCGCCGGCGCGCTGCTCGCCCGGCAGAACGAGATCGGACAGCTGACCGACCGCCAGGGCCGGGCGTTCTTCCGCACCGAACTCGCCGGCCGCGGCAGCCACGGCCTGGCCACCAGCTGGATCGGCGACGCCGACTGGGCCACCCTGGAGCGCCGCGCCGACGGCTTCCGCGCCGCCGCCCGCGGCGCCGCCACCCCCGGCCCGCTCACCGCCGCACCCCGCGCCTTCCTCACCGGCGAACCCGTGCGCACCGGCCACCGCGCCGAGTGGACCTGCCGGATCGACCTCGACGAGCACTTCTACCTGCGCGACCACCTGGTCGACGGCCGTCCCACCGTCCCCGGCACCTTCATCCTGGAGATCGCCGCCGAGGCCGCCACCGCCCTCGCCCCCGGCCTGCACCCCGCCCGGATCACCGACGTGGTGCTGTCCCGCTTCATCCGGGCCGCCGAACACCGCTGGCCGCGCACCCTCCAGGTCACCGCCGAACGCGACGGCGCGCAGGTCCGCGTCCGGGTGCTCACCCCGGCCGACGGCCCGGTGCCCGCCCGCGAGCACACCCGCGCCACCGTCCACCTGGTCCGCGAGCTGCCCGCCGGCCCGCTCTGCCCGCCCGCCCCGGAGCGTCCGCGAACTGCCCCGAACACCTACGAAATTGACGGTACATCAGTAGAGTTGAGCGGTGTCTTCCGCTCCCTGCGCAACCCCGGCCTGCTCTCCGACGGCGGCACCGCCGACCTGCGGCTCGGGCTACCCGCGCAGAGCCTGCTCGACCGCTTCGTGATCCCCAGCACCGCGCTGGACTGCCTGCTGCGCACCAGCGTCCTCGACGGCCGCCGCCCCGGACCGGTACCGGTGATCGTCCCCACCGGCCTGGCCGACGTCCGCCTGTACACCGGTGCGAACGACCCGGCGCTGGCCGCCGCCCACCCGCAGGGCCTGACCCTCCGGCACTGGTACGCGGCCGACGGCGCCGAACACTGCGCGCTGGTCGGCCCGGACGGGCGCGCCCTGATCGCGGCCACCGGCATCAGCGGTGCGGTGCGCGGCAGTTACGACCCGTCAACCGGCAGGTGGAGCTGACCGCCCCCACCCGCCCGAGACCGACGACACCCGCCCGACCGGCCGAGCACACCGACCGGTCGGGCACACCGACGAGGGGCACCCGGCCCCCGTGACGAAAGGACCAGCAAGATGTCAGCCGAGAACCAGCCCGTTGCCGAGGCGACGGGAGGTTCGGCCCGGGCCTGGACCCTGGCACTGGCGTGCGTGGCGATGTTCATGCTGATGCTGGACGTGACCGTGGTCAACGTCGCCCTCCAGCACCTGCGGGAGACCCTGGACGCCGGCTTCTCCGACCTGCAGTGGGTCATCGACTCCTACACGCTCACCCTCGCCGCGTTCCTGCTCACCGGCGGCTCGCTGGCCGACCGGCTGGGCCGCAAGCGGGTGTTCACCACCGGCCTGGCGCTGTTCACGCTGTCCTCGCTCGGCGCGGGACTGGCGCAGGACGTGCTCACCCTCAACATCGCCCGCGGCGTCCAGGGCGTCGGCGCGGCCGTGCTGTTCTCGGTCGGCCCGGCGCTGATCGGCAACGAGTTCCGCGGCGCCGACCGCGGCAAGGCGTTCGGCCTGTTCGGCGGCATCGCCGGCCTCGCCCTCGCGCTCGGCCCGCTGGTCGGCGGCCTGCTCACCGACGCGCTCAGCTGGCGGTGGATCTTCCTGGTCAACGTCCCGATCGGCGCGATCGCGCTGCTGATCGGCCTGGCCAAGCTCAACGAGTCCCGGGAGAAGTCCCCGCACGCGATCGACTGGCTGGGCATGGTGACCTTCGGCGCCGGCCTCGCCCTGCTGGTGCTCGGCTTCCTGCGCGCCGAGTCCAGCGGCTGGACCAGCGCCCCGATCCTCGGCGCGTTCGCGGGCGGACTGCTGCTGCTGGTGGTCTTCGCGGTGATCGAACTGCGGCTCGGCGAGGCCGCCATGTTCGACATGTCGCTGCTGCGGATCCGCACCTTCAGCGGCGTCTGCCTGGCCACCCTGCTGTCCAACGCGACCAGCCTGGCCGCCGTGTTCCTGCAGATCTCCTACGTGCAGAACGTCCTGGGCTACTCGCCGTGGGAGACCGGCCTGCGCTTCATGCCGATGATGATCACCCTGTTCGTCGTCGCCGGCGTCACCGGCGGCGCGCTCGCCAACGCCAACCCCGGCGTGCTGATCGGCGCCTCGATCGGCTTCATCGCCGTCGGCATGGGCCTGATCACGCTGGTCGAGCCCGGCAGCGGCTGGACGGCGATGCTGCCCAGCATGATCGTCACCGGCATCGGCATGGGCCTGTTCAACCCGCCGCGCGCCGCCATCACCATCGGCGTGGTCCGCCCGGAGAAGGCCGGCATGGCCTCCGGCATGGGCGAGACCTTCCAGCAGGTCGGCGTCGCCGTCGGCGTGGCCGCGTTCGGCGCGCTCTTCCACCACAAGGTGGTCGCCGCGTTCGCCTCCTCCACCGCGGGCTCCGCGCTCGGCGACCACGCCGAACCCGTCGGCCGGCAGATCGCCGCCGCCGGCACCGGCGGACTCGCCGACAGCGTCCCCGCCGCCTCGCTCTCCGAGGTCACCGCCGCCGCGCGGAGCGCCTTCGTGCACGCGCTCGGCGACGTCATGGTGTGGTGCGCCGTCTTCGCGGCCGTCGGCGCGGTGATCGGCTTCGTCTTCATCCACCGGCGCGACCTGCACGAGAGCGCCCGCAGCGACGCCGCCGGCCAGTCGGCGCCCGTGGCGGCCTGACCGGGCCGCACCCCCGCCGGCCCACTCCGGGCCGGACCCCCGTGACGGCCTGATCGGGCCGTACCCCGTGGCGGCCTGACCGGGCCCCAGCCGGCGCGGCCCGATCGGACCGTACGTGTCGCGGCCCGACGGGCCGTCGGAAGGAGCGACGATGGAACAGCCGCTGCGAGTGGTCGGCATCGGCGGCTCGACCCGGTTCGGCTCCACCGCCGAACGGGCGGTGCGCGCCGTCCTCACCGAGGCCGAACGGCTCGGCGCCCGCACCACGCTGCTGGCCGGCGACGACCTGCTGCTGCCGATGTACGACCCGCGCGGCCCGGTCCGCGGCCCGCGGGCCGAACGGCTGGTCGCCGAAGTCGCCGCCGCCGACGGCCTGGTGGTGGCCAGCCCCGCCTACCACGGCGGCATCTCCGGCCTGGTGAAGAACGCCCTCGACCACGTCGAGGAACTGCGCGGCGACGCCCGCCCGTACTTCACCGGCCGGGCCGTCGGCTGCCTGGCGGTCGGCGCGGGCTGGCCGGGCGCGGTCGCCACCGTGGCCGCCCTGCGCGACGTGGTCTGCGCGCTGCGCGGCTGGCCGGTGCCGCTGGGCGTGGCGGTCAACACCGCCGAGGCCGGCTTCGGCCCCGACGGGCGCTGCACGGACGCCCGGCTCCAGTCCCAACTGGAGACGGTCGCCGCACAGGTGGTCGAGTTCGCCGCGATGCGGCGGGCCGGCGCGGGTGCGGCTGCGGGCGAGCTGATAGCGGCGGGCGGCGCATGAGCGCGGACCACGGCAGGAGACCGGGAGCCGCCCCCGGCGCGGTCCCGGGAGTCGCGGTGGCCGCGGCTCCGGGAGCCGCCGTCTGCGGTCCGGTGCTCGGGGCCGCCGGGCCGCGTCCGCTGCTGCGGGGCGCGCTGACCTGCCCCCGGCCGCGGCCGGACGCCACCCTGCGGCTGTTCCTGTTCCACCACGCCGGCGGCTCCCACCTGCTGTACCGGGGCTGGGAGCAACTCTTCCCCGCCGACTGGGAGTTGTGCCTGGTCGATGCCCCGGGCCGGGGCCGGCTCTCGGACCGGCCGGCGCTCGCCAGGGCCGACCGGCTGGCCGACTACCTGGCCGGCGAACTCGCCGACCGGCTCGACCGGCCGTACGCGTTCTTCGGCCACAGCATGGGCGCACTGGTCGCCTGGGAGGTGGCCGCCCGGCTGACCGGCTCCGCGCACCGCCCGCCGCTGTGGCTCGGCCTGTCCGCCTGCGGGGCGCCGTCCACCGGCCACGGCTCCGGCCCGCCGGCCCGGCACCGGCTGAGCGACGACGAACTGCGCAGCTGGCTGCGGGAGATGGGTGCCACCCCGCCCGCCGTGCTGGACGACGACCTGCTGTGGAAGGTGTTCGCGCCGACCTTCCGCAGCGACTTCGCCCTCGTCGACACCTGGCGGCCCGACCCGGACGCCGCGCCGCTGCCGGTGGCGCTGTCCGCGTTCGGCGGCACCGCCGACCCGCTGGTCGACCGGCGCCGGCTGGCCGGCTGGGAGCGGCACACCCGGGACTTCCGCGGCCTGCACGTCTACAGCGGCGGACACTTCTACCTGATGGACCACCGCCGGCTGATCAGCCGTCAGATCGTCGCGGCCGTTTCCGCCGTACGGCGTGCGGCGGCGGCCCCCGTCACGTGACAATGGGCCGAAGCGGAACGACAGATGGGACAGCAATGAAGTTCGTGGCGATCGTCGGAAGCCTGCGGGCGGGCTCGCTCAACCGCGCGGTGGCGCTCAGTGCCGCCGACCTGTGCGACCCCGGCGTCGAACTGACGGTCTTCGAGGGCCTGGCCGGGCTGCCGTTCTTCGAGCACGACGTGGAGGTGGTCGCCCCGCCCGCCCCCGTCCTCGCCTTCCGGGCCCAACTGGCCGAGGCCGACGCGGTCCTGATCACCTGCCCCGAGTACGCGGCGGGCATGTCCGGCGTGCTGAAGAACGGCCTGGAGTGGATCGTCGGCGGCGGCGAACTGGTCGACAAGCCGGTGGCCGTGGTCACCGCCTCGCCCGCCACCACCGGCGGCGAACGCGCCCGCGCCTGGACCACCGAGACGCTCCGGATGATGGGCGCCGACGTGCTCCCCGAGTCGATGTCCATCCCCGTCGCCGGCAGCAAGATCAAGGACGGCCGGGTGGCGGACGAGGACCTGCGCGCCCAACTGCGCGGCGTGCTCGCGGCGATGGCCCGCTCGGCCAAGGAGAAGGCCGAACTGGCCGCCGCCGAAGGCTGATCCGACCGAAGTCCGGTCGTGGCGCCGCCGGCCGGTCGGCGCGAGGGGCGATCGGCGCCAGGGTCGATCGGGACGAGGGTCGATCGGGGCGCCGGCCGGTCGGCGCGGGGGCCGGTCGGCGTGAAGGCCGGTCGGGGCGGTGTGCGAGGAGCCCCCGGGGGCGGTCGTCCCGGGGGCTCGTGCTGCTACCGCTTGCCGATCTGCGTCAGCGGCATGCCGTCCCGGGCCAGCACGGTCCGGGAGAGCGCGCCGGCCAGCTCGGTCAGCCGCCGGGTGCCCTCGGCGCCCAGGCGCCGGTAGGGGGCGGCGTCCAGGCGGTCCGTCTCGGCCTCCAGGGTGCGGCGCAACTGCTGGCCCTCGGGCGTCAGTTCGCCGTCCGGTTCGAGCAGGCCGCGCTCCCGCAGGCGGTCCTGCGCGGCGGCCCAGTCGCGCACCGACCAGCCGCGCTGCGGCTGCAGGAACGACGGCTTCCAGTGCGCCCCGGTCGCACTGTGCGTCACCAGCGCCTCCAGGCCGTCGAGTTCGGCCTGCACCAGCAGGCCCACGTGCCCGTCACCCCGGTACTCGCGCAGCAGCGTGAGGGCGTGCCACAGCCGCAGGTGGGGCTGCGCCGGCAGCGCCAGGTCCGCGTTCGCGGCGAACATCGGCCGCCCCTGCGCGGTGCACCCGTCCGCCGCCCGCAGCGCCAGGTCCGCGGCCTCCGCCAGCTCGGCCGAGGCCACCCCGTCCGCGCCCAGCAGCCGGGTCAGGCAGGCGTCCACGATCCGCCACCGGGTCTCCAGGACCCGCTCCGGCGACGCGGCGTCCCAGGCCCGCGGCAGGCAGCCGCCGACCAGCCGGGGGCTGAAGTTGTAGAACACCGCCGTCACCACGCCGGCCCCCACCCGGCCGAGCGGTGCGGCCCGCCCCGCCAGGTACGCCATCGGCCCGCGGTCCAGCCCCAACAGCCCGTACCAGTCGTCGTGTTCGGGCGCGAAGTAGTACGCGGCATGCACCGGATGGTGGGCCGTGTAGCACCGACGCACGTCACGCGCAGCAATCTGCTCCATGCCCCCAACCTAGGGCCGCCGGAGCGCCCCCGTCCCGGGGAGTCCGAAACGCCCCGGATCGGGCCCGTCGCGCCGTCAGTTGCGGGGGAGCGAGCGGGACTTGGTACCGTGGCACCCCTCGCGTGGGCGAGTGTCGGAGCCGGTCGGGTGGCGGGAGCGGGCAGTGACAGGGGAACAGGTCAAACCGCAGCTGGTGTTCGTGCACGGGATCGGCAGGCCGCGCGACCCGCAGCAGGAACTCGTCGAATGGACCCGCGCGTTGGCGGACGGCGCCCGCGCCGCCGGGTTCGCCGACCGGATCTCCGCGCTCACCGCGGGCTGGGCCGCCGACGCCTCGTTCGCCCACTACGCCGACCTGTTCTACGACGCCGACGCCCAGGGCGCCGGCGAACCGGGGGAGGGCGACGAGGAGGAGGCCGCCGTCATGCTCGGCCTGCTGGCCGAGTTCGTCGACGAACTCCTCGAACGGCCCGAGCACGGCGACAGCCGCGACCTGCGCCGGATCCGCGCCCAACTCGCCCCCGACGGGCAGGCGCAGGGCGCCGGGAACCTCGCCCGCACCCTGGCCGCCGGCCTCGCCGCACTCGCCGCCGTCCCCGGACTGAACGCAGGCGTGCGCGCGCTCAGCCGGCAGAAGATCCTCAGCATCGTCTCCCAACCCGGCCGCTACCTCGCCCGGCGGCACCCCGACGCCGCCGGACGCACCCTCGACCGGCGGATCCGCGACCGGGTGCTGGCCTGCCTCGACCCGGCCCGCCCGGCGATCGTCGTCGCCCACTCGCTCGGCACCGTCGTCGCCCTCGAAGCGCTCGCCGAACACCCGGGCCCCGTACCGCTGTTCGTCACCCTCGGCTCGCCGATCACCACCCGCGGCCTGGTCTGGCCGCTGCTGCGCCCCCACCCGCCGGCCACCCCCGCCACCGTCGACGCCTGGGCCGACTTCCGCGACGGCGACGACCTGGTGGTCCCCAAGCGCCGGCTCGCCAAGGCCGTCGCCCCCAACGCCCGCGGCGTGCAGCCGATCTCCGACCGGATGGACTCCGCCACCCTGTGGCCGCACGACGCCACCACCTACCTGCGCCGCGCCGAGGTCGCCGCGCCGGTGATGCGCGCCCTGGCGGCCCCGGCCGCCGTCAGGTGAACGCACGCCAACCGCCGCCCAGGCACCTCCTGCTGATCGCCACCCAGTCGGACGGCGCGGAGAACGAACTCGACGGCCTGGAGACGGCCGCCGCCGACCTGCACGCCGTGCTCACCGACCCGGCCGTCGGCGGCTGCACCGACAGTCCCGGCCAGGACACCGCGCGGCTGCGCTCCGGCCGGGTGCCGCGCGCCGAGGTCGACCACGCCGTGCGGTCCGCCGTCGCCGCCGCCGGGGCCGCCGGGGCCACCCTGGTGCTGGCGTTCCTCGGCCACGGCCAGGTGGCCGCCGGCAGCAGGCTCTGGTACATGGCCGCCGACAGCAAGGACGGGCAGGGCCTGGACAGCGTCGACCTCGCCCACCTGGTCGAACTGGCCGCCGACCACCCGGGCGTGGCCGGGCTGGTGGTGCTGGTCGACACCTGCCACGCGGCAGCCGGCCTCCCCGACCCCGGCCGCCTGGTCCGCGGCTTCCGGGTCGGCGCGAAGAACGTCGCCGTGCTCGCCGCCTGCGCCGCCCACGAACGCGCCTTCGGACTCACCCTGAGCCGCCGCCTGGCCGCCCTGCTCGCCGAAGGCCTGCCCGGCGAGGGCGAGTTCCTGCCGGTCGGCACCCTGGCCCCGCTGGTCCGCGACGCGATGGACCGCCAACTGGCCGCCGACTTCGCCTACAACGGCACCGACGGCGCGCTCTGGCTGGCCCGCAACCGCCGGCACTCCCGGCCCCCGGGCGGCCGGACGGGCACCCTCGGCGCCGGGATCCTCGCCGCCGCCCTGCGCCGATGGCCGGACGCCCCGCCCGGACCGGCCCCGCACACCCGCGACGGCCTCGCCGCGCTCGCCGAACAGGCCGAGGCCGCCCAGGCCTGGGGAGTGCAGGAGGCCGCCGACGGCATCCTCGCCGCCATGGACGCCGCAGCCGTCCTGGTCGAGCTGGCCGGCACCGCCCTGACCACCGACCAACTCCGCTCCCTGGCCGCCGAATTCAACCGGCAGTGGCTCGGCCTGCGGCCCGCACCGGTCACCCCGCCGGACGGGCTCGGCGACCGCGCCCTGCTCCAGCACCTGCTGGAGGACGCCGTCCTGCAGACGCCCGTCGGCGCCTCCCGGCACGGCGCCCTCGCCTGGTACCTGGTCGCCGCCGCGCACGCCTGCGGCCGCGACCCGCAGGACCCGCTGATCCGCGACTGGGCGCGCGACGCCGACGCCGACATCGCCCTCAACGACGCCGCGAAGCAGTACGCCGCGCACCGCACCCGGGACACCGAACGACGGCTCGTCATCAGCCTCGACGCCGCCCAGGTCGACTGGCCCGACTCGCTGTCGGTGTGCGTCCGCGACGGCGCGGTCTGCGTCGACCACCGGCACTTCCCCTGCCCGCCCGACCAGGCCGGCGTCGAACGCACCCTGCCCGAGGTCATCGACTGGGCCGAGAGCCGGCCCGCCGCCGGCCCGATCGGCGCCATCGACCTCGTCGCCCACCCGCCCGTCCTGCTGGACTGGCACCCCGAGGAGGCCCTCACCGGCATGCACGTCCTCGGCGTCGACCACACCGCGGCCCTCCGCTGGGCCGGCCGGCTGGTCGAGCCCCGGCACTTCCGCGGCATGAACCGCAGCGCCCGCCGCCGGCTCGAACAACTGCGGTGCGCCCCCTGGGGCCAGGGCCCGCCGGTGTCCCGGATCGATCCCGCCGCGACCGCCCTCGACACCCTGCGCGACGACCTGGCCCGCGGCCGCTACCTGCCCGCCGTGCTGCTCACCGAACGGCCCGCCCCGACCGCGCTGCGCGCCCTCGTCGAGGCGTTCCTGCCCTACGCCCCGATCGTGCTGTGGCCGCGCGCCGACACCCCGCCCGAACCCGCCGGCTGGGACTGCCTCGCCCACCTCTGGGACGGCCTGCCCGCCGGATTCGGCACCGCCTACCGCCGGGTGCTGACCGGCCGTGACCCGCTCGCGCCGATCGACCCCGTCACCGACGCCCACCTGGTCCGCCTCGCCGACCTGCGCACCGCCTGGCACGACGTCGACTGGCTCGACTTCTGCGCCGGCTACCACCAGCACCGGCCCGCCGTCACCGTGCCCGCCGCCGGCCCCGCTGTCGCCCCCGCCCCGAGGAGCACCTGATGTCCTGGAACAGCTACTACCGCGGCGACGGCGAACCCCGGGACGTGACCCTCGCGCCCCCGCCGCCCTGGCGCCGCCTCGGCGAGAACCGCCCGCACCGGGCCTTCCTGCCGCCCGAGGGCCTCACCGACGCCGTCAACGCCGCCCTCTACCTGCACCGCCCGCTGCTCGTCACCGGCACCGCCGGCACCGGCAAGTCGACCGTCATCGAACAGGTCGCCGCCGAACTGCGCCTCGGCCCCGTCCTGAAGTGGCACATCACCTCCCGCAGCACCCTCCCGGACGCGCTGTGCCGCTACGACGCGCTCGGCCACATCCACGCCCTGCGGATCGGCGAAGCCACCGACACCGACGCCCCCATCGAGTCCTTCCTCAAGCTCGGCCCGCTGGGAACGGCCCTGCTGCCCGGCGAACGCCCCCGGGCGCTGCTCATCGACGAGATCGACAAGAGCGACATCGACCTGCCCGCCGACCTGCTCGACGTCCTGGAGACCGGCGCCTACGAGATCCCGGAACTGGTCCGCAAGCCCGCCGGCCGACTGACCGTCAGCACCTGGGCCCCCGACGAGAAGGCCGAGATCGAGAACGGCCGGGTGCAGTGCACCACCTTCCCGTTCATCGTCATGACCAGCAACGGCGAACGCGACTTCCCCGCACCGTTCCTGCGGCGCTGCATCCGCTACGACATGCCCCGGCCCACCGCCGACACCCTCCGCCGCGCCGTCCACGCCCACCTCGGCCTGGACGGCACCCCCCTGCCCGCCGACGCCGCCGACCTGATCGCCGCCTTCGCCGAGCGCGTCGCCCGCGGCGACCAGCTGGCCGTCGACCAACTCCTCAACGCCGTACGCCTGGTCACCGACCCGGACGCGCCGACCGGCGAACGCCGCGCCAGGCTGCTCGACCTGATGCTGCGGGACCTCTCCGGTGCGTGACCACACCGCCGACCTGGTCGCCGCCCTCATCGCGCTGCTGCCGCCCGACGCCGACGCCGCCGCGCTGGCCGACGCGCTCTGGCTCGCCGCGTCCGCACAGCCGGCCGACGCACCGTCGGCAACAGGTGCCACGGGCGCCGCTGCGTCGACCGCGCGCCCCGCCCCGCCCGCCCCCGCACCCGCGCCGGCGCCCGCCGCACCCCCCGAGGGGCCGCCGCCCCACCCCGCCACCCCGCTGTACGAACCGCAGCCCGCCGGCCCGACCGGCCCGCGCGTGGAGGTCGCCGCCGCCCGCGCCCTCCCGCACGCGCTGGACGCCGGCCGCGCCCTGCGCCCCTTCAAACGCCGCTACCCGCACGGCCCCCGGCGCACCCTCGACCTCGACGCCACCGTCGACGCCTACACCCGCACGGGCGAACTCCTGCCGGTCCTCGGCCCCACCCCGGAACGCTGGTTCGAGGTCGTCGTCCTCACCGACACCGGCCCCACCATGGAGATCTGGCAGGACGCCCTCGACGAGTTCACCACCCTGCTCACCGGCCTCGGCGCGTTCCGCCGGATCCGCCGACTCCACCTCCACCTCGACCCGCACCCCGAGGTGACCGACACCCACGGCCGCCCCGTCCCGCCGGCCCGACTCCCGCAGCGCCGACGCGTCCTGCTGGTCCTCACCGACTGCGCCGGCCCGCACTGGCGCACCCCCGCCATCTGGCAACTCCTGCACACCTGGGGCGCCCACGGCCCCGTCGCCCTGCTCAACCCGCTCCCCGGACGCCTGCGCCACCGCACCGCCCTCGACCTCCCCGCCGTCCGCGTCCGCCACCGCCGACCCGACGCCCGCAACACCGAACTCGCGCACGCCGTACCGCCGATGCTCACCGCCGCCTTCGGCCCCGACGCGGACTGGGTGCCACTGCCCACCCCCACCCTCGCCCCGCACTCGCTGCGCCGCTGGGCCGACGCCATGATGCGAGGCGCCACGGCGGGCCACGACGCCGTGCTCGTCCCGGCCGCCGGCACCCTGGAGTCACCGTTCGCCACCCCCGAGGACGAGACCGAGGCCGAGGACCCCGCCCGCCTGGCCGCCGCGTTCCTCCACACCGCCGGCCCCGCCGCCCGCCGACTCGCCGCCCTGTGCAGCCCGTTCAGCCGCCTCAGCCTCCCGCTGCTGCGCCTGGTCCGGCAGGAGGCCGTCCCCGAGGCCGGCACCGACGACCTCGCCGAAGTCCTCACCTCCGGCCTCCTCGACACCAGCACCCCCACCGCCCTCGCCTTCCACCCCGAGGCCCGCGCCGCCCTCGCCCGTCACCTCACCCGCCACGACGCCTGGACCGTCCACACCGCCCTCACCCACCACCTCGCCACCCACCGCCCCCGCCCCGGCCACACCTTCCCGGCGATCGCCTCCGACGACCTGCCCGCCGACCTCCAACCCTTCGCCACCGCCACCGCCGACCTCCTCGCCCTCCTCGCCCCCACCCGCCGTCACCGCCCCACCCGCACCCCGGCCCCCCGCCGGCAGCCGCACTTCCCCGACCCGGCGCGCAGCGCGGCCGTCCTGATCGGGATCCTGGGGCCGGAGGAACACGACGCGATCGATGACGTGCGGACGGCGCTGTACGACCTCCTCGGCGTCCTCACGTCACCGACCGGCTGGGACCTGCCCGTCGACCGCTGCCACGTCCTTCCGGACACGAGCGATCCGGCGCAGGTGCCCCACCTGCTGGCGGCAGCCGACCAGGAGGCGGAGGACACCCTGCTCGTCCACGTGTACGGAGACGAGTTCCCGGGCGGGCTGGACACCCTGCTGAGCTCCTTCCTCGGCACGAGGCACCGGGCCCCCGGCAGGAGCACGGTGCTCCTGATGGACGGCGAGAACGTGGTGGACCTGGTGGAGCCGATCGAACAGAACTTCGCTCAACTCGCCGGATCCATCGCGGTCCTGGCGGTGGACCGCCGCGGCGCCCGCGACTTCAGCCTGGCCCGGATCCTGGCGATCGAGGCCGAGACCGGAATGCCGGGGGGACCGGACACCATCGACCTGGAGACCGTGACGCGACTGTCGCTCAGGCGATCGGACGACTGGAGCGGGAGCAGCCTGCACTTCCACCCGGCCGGACCCGGGCCGGCCATCCTGCGCAACCGTCAGGCCCTGTCGCACGCCGGCCCCGATGTGCGGAGCGACTACGGCAGCATCCGGGCGGACCTCGAAGCCCACGGCGTCCGACTCCCGGACGACGTGGCCCCGCTCCTGCTGGCACTCGTCGCGTTCTCCCACGACTTCGCCCGGCAGGAGGCGCACGCGGAGACCTGGGAGACCAGCACCGCGCAGGCCCTTCAGGACTTCCTGTGGCCGGCCCTGGCCCTCGACACGGACGAGTCCCCGGCCGGCGAGCGCCTGTACTGCCGCCGGTCGGAAGCCGTGCTGGGACTGCCCGTCGAGCTCCAGCCGGCACGCGCCGACGGAGCCCTGCTGGTCCCGCCCGCGGTACCGATGAGCGAGCCGTTCCGGGTCCTGCTGCACGTCGGCCCCTTCGACCGCCGGGCCGGGCACCAGGTGTTCAGCGAGGAGGGCGTCTGCACCGTGGTCCTGCGCGTCCGGGCCCCCGGCCCGGCCCGCACCCGGCCCGACCTGGAGGCCGAGATCATCGCCCTCCCCGACCACGAGGGGCAGCAACCCCCGGACGAGGTGTTCCTCCAACTCGCGGACTTCCGGGCCATGTTGAGAACGGCGGCCGGCCCGTTCGCGACCAGGGCCCTGCACGTCCAGTTCCTGATCGCCCTCGCCGAGGACCTGCACCGGGCCAGCAGCACGCTGGCACGCCGGCCGCTCTGCCTCGCCATCGGCCGGGCGCGGAGCGAGGGCACCGCCAGGGTGCGGCAGCTGTGGGCGACCGCCGACCATGCCTGGCAGGCCGTGCGCGGGCTCGGCGGAGCGCTGGCCGTCCTGCTGACCGATGAGCTCCACCAGGACATGCAACGGAGCGGCGGCACGGTGACCCAGGAGTTCGTACCGGTCCGGCTGACCGGCGAATCCGGCGCGGAACAGGCCTGGTTCGGCGTCGCCGGGCTCACGGCAGCCGAGCTGATCGCACTGCAGCGCCCGACCGCGAGCCTCGCCGTCCCGCCGAACGCCGGCTACTCCGAGAGCCGGCTCGTCCGCCAGTTGCGGGAGGTGGGCGTCAGGAACGGCGGCGTGCTGTTCGTGCAGGCGGACGACCGGGTCCTCGCCTCGGTGCGTCCCGACCAGCTGATCTCCGCCCTCCGGCAGGCGGTGGGACCGGAAGGCACCGTGGTGATGTCGGCCGCGACCCCCGAGAACTCGTCGAACTCCGGGTACACCCGGGCCGTGCTCGACGGCCTGACACCTGCCGCCCGGAGCACCTACCTGGCCCACATGCCGCCGTTCGACCACGTCAGGACGCCGGTCTCGGCGTCGGCCGGATCGCTCCCGGACTTCCTGCGGGTCCACCCGGGCAGCGTGCGCAGCGGCCACCCCCAGCACTCGTTCGTCGCCGCGGGCAAGTGGGCGGACTACCTGATGGCCGGTCACCGGCTCGACTCTCCCCACGGCGAACACTCGCCGCTCGGGAAGCTGTACCAGAGCCGCGCCCAGGTGCTGCTGCTGGGCGTTCCGCTGAACCGGTGCGTGGCGTGGAACCTGGCGGCGGAGCGGACTCCGAACCCGCAGACGGTGATCGACTCGTGCGTCGTCCAGACCCGCGACGGCGGCAGGGAATGGGTCGGGTTCGCCGCGGTCGCCGCTCCCGACCTGGACGCACCGGAGCTCCTCGACCTGCTGGAGGCCCGACTGCCCCTCCGCCGGGGCCTCGTGGCGGACCAGCCCGCCGTCCTGGCCCCGGTGGAGGCCGGCGTCGACCTGGTCGCCGCCTGGCTGACGGACACCGCGGGCTGACGGCACGCCGCGGCGCGGTGCCCGCGGCGTCACCACCCCGGGCCGCCACCAAGGTGACGTCCCGGTGCTGTGACCCGATGCGGATTTGAGATGAACGTGCCACTTCATGTTCATGATCACCGGCAACCGTACACTGCGGAAACGACCGTTCACTTTTCGTGGAAAGAGGGACGATGCGCAGGGTTTTCACGGCACTTGCGACCGGGGCGATCACGGCGGCACTGGGGCTGGCCACCGTACCCGCCCACGCTGCCACGACCGACGTGAACATGGCGTTCGGCATGTCCTACGGCAACAGCACCACCTCGGGAACGATCCACTTCACCGACGGCTACACCGCCACCGTCTCGGGTGCGGTCCACGCCGCCAGCGGACAGCGGAGGATCTGCAGCGAAGCGACGAACGGCGACTACTACCTGAGCGGCCCCTGTAGCGCGTGGGCGTCCGCAGGGGGCGCGAACCAGCCGTTCACCTTCGACCTGCGCATCGCTCTCCCGGGCGGCGTCCAGCGCGTCTACCTCACCATGTACGACGAGGGTGGCAGCGGAGTGGCCCGTGAGTACTGCACCCGCAACGGGTGCACGAGGGTGTACTGACCGAGCGGCAGCGGGACGCCGGCCGGAGCCCGGACCGGATCGGCCCCTGACGGCAGCGCCGCCCCCGGCCCCCGGGGCCCGGTCGGGCGAGGGCGAAGTGGCGCAGCCACAGCTGGGGGCGGAGACGGCGGCGGTGACGGGCGGGCCGTAGCGGGTGGGTGAAGGTCCAGAAGCTGACGGGTCGTCGGTCGCGTTCGGCGATGCCGAGGACGACGACGTCGGCGGAGGCGCCGATGGCGGTGGCGTTGCCGCCGAGGCCGCCGCCCAGGGCCGGGGCCCACCGCAGCCGGGAACCACCCCTGCGCGGACAGCGCCTTCGCCGCGGGCGTGGCGCGCGCCCGCGCCGCGGCCGACGAGTGCCGGACGGCGCCGGGCGGCGTGCCGGCCCGCATCATCACCCGCAACACCGCGCGCGGCCCGGACATCGTCCGCGCCGCGCGCGGCGGGCGGAAGACCTCCTGCCTCGGCCACTCGTACGGCACCTGCCCCGGCGCCGTCCACGCGGAACTGTCTCCCCGGGTGCACCGACCGCATGGTGCTCGACGGCACGGTCGACCCGGCCGAGATCCGCACGGCGTCCCGGGGCCTCCCCGACCGCCCCGCGCCCGCCGTCCGACCCGGGGGCCTTCACCCGCGACGTACCCGCGGACAGCGCCGCCGTCGTCGCGCGGGCCCTCTCTTCTGCGGCGCCGCCCGCTGGCCGGGCGACCCCGGGCAGTACCGCCCCGACACGATCCACAGCGGAGCCCGCCGCCCCCTCTCCGATGACGCCGGCGCGAAGAAGTCGGGTCGATCCTGGGCGCCCGGCGACCTGCGGCACCTCTTGACAGGCACTTCCGATGCTGGATTACTTGGCCGAAATCGGGAGGATAACCGAATGTTCGGTCGGGCGAGAGTGGTGGCAAGCGCATGAATCGACCATCCGACGGTACGGTCGCGGCAGGACCCGCCCAGCAGATGTTCGCTGCGGACACGGCGTCCCTGAGCCTGGGAATCCAGCTCCTCTCCGCCGGCGACGGGACGGCCTCGGCGACCATGACGGTGACCCCGCAGATGGTCAACGGCCACGGCATCGCGCACGGCGGCTACCTGTTCCTGCTGGCCGACACCACCTTTGCCTGTGCCTGCAACAGCTACGGTCCGGTCACCGTCGCGGCGGGCGCCGACGTCACCTTCGTCGCCCCGGCACGCGTGGGCGACCTGCTCGTGGCGACGGCACGCGAGCGCACCAGATTCGGCCGCAGCGGCATCTACGACGTCACCGTCCTGCGCGGCGACGAGGTGATCGCGGAGTTCCGCGGGCGCAGCCGCAGCCTCAAGGACGTGAAGGAGACACGATGAGCACGACCACCGGCACGACGCGTTCCGCCGCCGGGCCCCGGCGGCTGGGCGACGCACTCCCGGCCGGTCTGCGGGACGAGGGCGAGCGCCTGGACCCCGAGGAGCTGAAGGCACTCCAGCTCACCCGGCTCCGGAGCACCCTGGAACACGCCTACCGGAACGTCGAGTTCTACCGCCGCAAGTTCGACGAGGCCGGCGTCCGGCCCGAGGACTGCCGCACCCTCGCCGACCTCGTCCGCTTCCCGTTCACCACCAAGGCCGACCTGCGCGACAACTACCCCTTCGGCATGTTCGCCGTCCCGCGGGAGGAGGTCCGCCGGATCCACGCCTCCAGCGGCACCACCGGCCGCCCCACCGTGGTCGGCTACACCGCGAACGACCTGTCGATGTGGGCGGACATGGTGGCCCGGTGCATCCGCGGGGCCGGCGGCCGCCCCGGCGACCTCCTGCACAACTCCTACGGCTACGGGCTGTTCACCGGTGGCCTCGGCGCCCATGACGGCGCCGAACGCGCGGGTTGCACCGTCATACCGGCCTCCGGCGGCATGACCGCCCGTCAGGTCCAGATCATCCAGGACTTCCGGCCCAGGATCATCATGATCACCCCCTCCTACATGCTCACGCTCCTCGACGAGTTCGAGCGCCAGGGCATCGACCCGCGCACCACCTCCCTGGAGATCGGCATCTTCGGCGCCGAGCCGTGGACCGAGGAGATGCGCCGCGAGATCGAGGAGCGCCTGGACATCCACGCCGTCGACATCTACGGCCTGTCCGAGGTGATCGGCCCGGGGGTGGCCGGCGAGTGCGTCGAGACCAAGGACGGCCTCCACATCTGGGAGGACCACTTCCACCCCGAGATCGTCGACCCCCTCTCCGACGAGGCGTTGCCCGACGGCGACAGCGGCGAACTGGTCCTCACCTCCCTCACGAAGGAGGCCCTGCCGATCATCCGCTACCGCACCCGCGACCTCACCCGCCTGCTCCCCGGCACCGCGCGGCCCGCCTTCCGCCGCATGGAGAAGGTCGCCGGCCGCTGCGACGACATGATCATCCTGCGCGGCGTCAACGTCTTCCCCACCCAGATCGAGGAGATCGTCCTGCGCATCCCCGCCCTCGCCCCGCACTTCCAGCTGGAACTGACCCGGCGGGGACGCATGGACCAGATGACCGTGCGCGTCGAAGCACGGCCGGACGCGACCGCCGGCGAGCGCGAGGCCGCCGCCGCAGCCCTCGCCGCGGGCGTCAAGGACGGCGTCGGCGTGACCGTCGGCGTCGATGTCGTCGACCAGGACACCCTGGAGCGCTCGGTCGGCAAGCTGCGCCGGGTCGTCGACTCGCGGAAGTCGTGATCACCCGTCCGGGGCCCTGACGGGTGATCACGACTTCCGGCCAACGGCGTCCCGGCCGCGACCGCGACACCCTCCTGGAGGCCGCGGTCGCGGCATTCGACGAACACGCTGGACGCGCTGTTCGCCGGCCGGGGCGAACCGGCGGCCCGGGCCGCCGTTGCCACCGCGCAGACCGGAGCGCACCGTGCGCCGCAGTGTCGCCGTCCTCGCCGCCGAGTCGCCCCGGGTGACGCTGCTGCTGCGCGTGCGCGGCAACGGCGAGCTCCAGGAGCGGGCCCCGGCCCGTCGGCGGGAGTCCGATCGTCCGGGCCGTCAGTTCCCCGGTGGGGGCGCTGCACTCCCTCCGGGGCCCGCCCGGGCGGCCGTCGCCGACCCGATCCGGGCCCGGCGGAGCCACCGGAGGGGTCCTGGTGGTTCCGCCGGGCCGCAGGGGTCAGCTGGTCTGGATCGCGGTGTCGTCGACCACGAAGGACGTCTGGAGCGAGGCGTCCTCGACGGCGTTGAACTTCACCGTCACCGACTGGCCGGCGTAGGCCGACAGGTCGATGGTCTTCTGGACGTAGCCGGTGTTCTTGTCGAGGTTCGAGTACGTGGCGACCGAGGTGCCGTTCGCCGTGACGGTGAGCTTGTCGTAGGCGCTCGACGTGGTGGTCTCGGCGGTGTCGATGTGCAGCCAGAAGCTCAGCGACGCCTTGCAGCCGGCCGGGACGGTCACGGTCTGCGAGATGCTGTCGGTGTGCGCGGAGCCGTAGCCGTCCATCCACGCCTTCCACGAACCGGAGTGCGCGGCCTGCGAGGTGGAGTTGTCGACCACGCCGGAGGTGGTGGTCCACGGGGCGGCGGTGCCGGTCTCGAAGCCGGGGTTGCCGAGCAGCTGCGCCGGGGTGCAGCTGCCCTGGCTCGTGCTGACCGTCCAGGAGAACGTGGCGGAGGCGGTCTTGCCGGCCGCGTCCTTGACGGTGACGGTCACCGAGGAGCCGCCCGCAGTGGTGGGGGTGCCGCTGATCAGGCCGGTGGAGGCGTTGATCGACAGGCCGGCGGGCAGGCCGGTGGCCGAGTAGCTCAGCGGGGCGGTGCCGCCGGACGCCTGGATCTGCAGGCTGACCGAACCGTTGACCACGGTGGACTGGTTGCCCGGGTTGGTCACCGACACGGCCGCGCCGGCCGGCTTGGTCAGCAGGCAGCCGCTGACGCTCAGGTCGATCACCCGGCCGGCGCCCAGGCAGGTGGTGAACCAGTAGGTCTCCTCACCGTAGCTCTGGCCCTTGGTGACGGTCGTGGTGCCGTCCGCGGCCACCTCGCACGGGTTGTTCAGGGTGCACATCGCGCCGTCGTCGTTGCCGGTGTTGTTGATGCCGACGACCTTCCTGCTGGCGGCGTCGACGATGGGCGAACCGGACGTGCCGTGCGTGGTGTTGCAGCCCGTGCTGTAGCGCAGCGAGTCGTGCCAGGTCCACTGGTCCTCGCGCAGCGTTCCGACGAACCCGTTGATGGAGCAGTTCCACACCTGCTTCCAGTACGAGGACGGTATGTACATCGCGGACCCGTCGACCGGGTGGGTGTCGCTGATCGTCAGCGCCGTCGCCCCGTACTTGGAGGTGATCGAGGCGAAGGTGTCGGTGAGCTGGTACAGCGCGACATCGGTGCCGGTCATCGTCGCGTACAGCACCTTGTCCGCCTGGACGGTGCCGAGCGAGGTGCCGGCGGAGTTGAGCAGCGTGCCGCTGCGGCTGGCGCTCGCGTTCTGGATCACCTGGCCGGCCGAGGGCATGGTCGGCAGGCAGTGGCCGTTGGTCAGCATCATCGCCCGGTCGGTGTCCACCGAGCTCGGGTAACGGACCAGCGAGGCAGAGCAGTTGCTCAGCGCGATGGTGGAGGTCAGATCGCCCGCCTGGACGGCCTGCGCGGGAGCGGCACCGAGTGTCAGGGCACCCGCGGCGACCGCGACCGCGCCGAGCGCGGCGGCGAATCTCTTGAACATGGCTCTCCTTGTGGGGGATTGCGGGCGGGCGACCGGTTGGTGCACGTCCGCGCCGGACGAAAATGCCATGGCCACTTCAATATGGTCAACCATGCCGACGGAACTCACGATCGAATTCCCCCGCCGACCCGCGCGCCGGGTCGAACGCCTGACGTACCGTCAAAGCCCTTCCACCGCAGTGCGGAACCGGCTGCCCGCGCAGTGGCGCCGCGCCGCGCAGGCGCGGGCCGGGCCGCTGGAGCGCCGCCCGGACCGATCCCCATCGGGTGAATCCCGGCCGCCGCCGGTGCTGTCGGGGCCCCGGGGCCGGTTACCAGCGCGGAACGAGGTGCGGGATCGGGAACGGGGATCGTCGATGGGAACGGGCACGGTACTTCTGGCAGTGCGGGCGCCGGGCGAAGGCGCCGGCGGCGTGCTGGAGCAGCTCCGGCGGATCGGCGCGGAACTGGAGGACACGGGCCTGCTGGTCCGGTGGGCGGGCGACGCGCGCGACGCCCGGGCGGTGCTGCGGACGGAGGCGGGGCTGGCCGCCGCGGTGGTCTCCTGGGACCTCGCCACCCGGGCCGGGACCCCGGGCGGGGGCGGCGGCGCCGAGGTCCTCGCGGCGATCTCGCGCCGCTTCAAGGACCTGCCCGTGTTCCTCCTCATGTCGCAGGACGCGGAGGAGGACTTCGAGGAACTGCCGCTGTGGGTGTCGGAGGTGGTGAACGGTTACATCTGGCCGCTGGAGGACACGCCCGTCTTCATCGCCGGGCGGGTGGCCGCCGAGGCCCGCTCCTACCTGGAGGGTGTGCTGCCGCCGTTCTTCAAGGCGCTGCGCCGCTTCGAGGACGCGCACGGCTACTCCTGGCACACCCCGGCGCACGCGGGCGGGGTGGCGTTCCTGAAGTCCGCTGCGGGGCGGGCGTTCTTCGACTACTACGGCGAACGGCTGTTCCGCACCGACCTGTCGATCTCGGTCGGCGCCCTGGGATCGCTGTTCGAGCACAACGGGCCGATCGGCGAGGCCGAGCGCAACGCCGCCCGGGTGTTCGGCGCGGAGCGCACCTACTTCGTGCTGCACGGCGACTCCACCGCGGACCGCATGGTCGGCCACTACAGCGTGACCCGGGACGAGATCGCCCTGGTGGACCGCAACTGCCACAAGTCCGTGCTGCACGGACTGGTGATCTCCGGCGCCCGCCCCGTCTACCTGGTGCCGACCCGCAACGGCTACGGCCTGGCCGGCCCGCTGCCGCCCGCGCACACCGACGCGCGGGCGGTGCGCGCGCAGATCGCCGGACACCCCCTCGCCGCCGACGCCCTCGCCCCCGAGGCGCAGTACGCGGTGCTCACCAACTCCACCTACGACGGCCTGTGCTACGACACGCTCCAGGTCGCGCGGGCCCTGGCGCCCAGCACCCCGCGGCTGCACTTCGACGAGGCGTGGTTCGCCTACGCCCGGTTCCACCCCCTCTACGCGGGCCGGTACGGGATGGCGGTGGGGCCGGAGACGTTCGACGACCCGCTGCGGCCGACGGTCTTCGCCACCCAGTCCACGCACAAACTGCTCGCCGCGCTCTCCCAGAGCGCGATGGTGCACGTCAAGCCCTCACCGCGGGCCCCGGTGGAGCACGACCGCTTCAACGAAGCGTTCATGATGCACGGAACCACCTCGCCGCTGTACCCGGCGATCGCCTCGCTGGACGTCGCCACCGCCATGATGGACGGCCCCCAGGGGCAGTGGCTCGTCGACGAGGCCGTCACCGAGGCCGTCCGCTTCCGCCGGACCATGGTGCGCACGGCCCGCCGCATCGCCGCCGCCGGCGACCGGCCCGGGTGGTTCTTCGGCGTGTGGCAGCCGGACACCGTCACCGACCCCGCCACCGGCGAACGCGTCGACTTCGCCGACGCGCCCCCCGCCCTGCTCGCCGCCGATCCGCGCTGCTGGCACCTGGAACCCGGCGCCGACTGGCACGGCTTCGAGGGGCTGACCGACGGCTACTGCATGCTGGACCCGGTGAAGGTGACCCTCACCTGTCCCGGCGTCAGCGCCACCGGACGCACCGACGCCCGGGGCATCCCGGCCCGCGTTCTGACCGCCTACCTCGCCACCCGCGGCATCGTCGTGGAGAAGACCGACAGCTACAGCACGCTCATCCTCTTCTCCATGGGCATCACCAAGGGCAAGTGGGGCACCCTCATGGACGCCCTGATGGACTTCAAGGCCCACTACGACGGCGACACCCCGCTCGAACACGTCCTGCCCGCCCTGGTGGACGAACACCGCCACCGCTACGCCGGCCTGACCCTGCGTCGGCTGTGCCAGGACATGCACGAGCACCTCACCGAAGCCGCACTCGTCGACGCACTCGACGCGGCCTTCCGCGACCTTCCCGAACCCGTCGCACCCCCACAGCACTGCTACCAGCAGCTGATCCGCGGACGCACCGAACGCCTGCCCCTGGCGCGGGCGGCCGGCCGCACCGCCGCGGCCATGGTCACCGTCACCCCGCCCGGCATCCCCGTCCTGATGCCCGGCGAAGCCGTCGGCGCCCCCGACGGCCCGCTGCTGCGCTACCTCGGCGCCCTCGAAGCCTTCGACCGGGCCTTCCCGGGCTTCCGCAGCGAGACCCACGGCGTCACCCGCGACGCCACCACCGGCGCCTACCTCATCGAGTGCGTGAAGGCCGACGGAGGCCGCCCGTGAGAGCCGGGCGCGTCACCGCCGGGGCACCCGACGCCGACGGGGCAACCGGGGCGGGGACCCGGGACGGACCGGGCCGGGGCCGCACGGCGGCGCCCGGCGAGGACGCCGCGCCGTACCTCCCGAGGAGGAAAGCGGGTCACCCCTGCGGGTGACTCCGCGACGGCCGTCGACGCATAGGCTGCCGGCGTGCACCGACTCCACACGTGGTTCCTGCGCCGACCCGCCGTCGGCGACGGGGCATGGGCGCTGCTCCTGCTCACGCTGGGCGGCCGGTCGATGCTGACCGGGCCCGGCGGACTGGAGGCAGGCCGCTTGCCCGGCGGTGACCGCCCTGCTCGCCGCTCTGATGACGCTGCGCCGCAGGCATCCGGACGCCGTCGCGCTGGCCGCGATCGGGACGGGCCTCGGACAGCTCCTGGCCGGGATCCCGCTGGGCCCGGCCGGTGTCGGCTACCTGGTCCTGGCCCGCTGGGCCGCCTGCTGGGGCTCGCCGCAGGTGTCCCGGGCCACGCTGGCCGGCGCACTGGCGGTCGGCCCGCTGACCGTCTGGCACGGAGTGACCGGGGGCGGGCTCGGCTACCTGTCGGCAGGGCAGCGGGCGGCCCTCGCCGCCACGTCCGCACTGCCGTTCGTGCTGTGCTGGGCGTGGGGACGGTGGGCGCGCGCCCGGCGGGCGGAGCTGATGGCGTTGGAGGCCCGGGCCGCGGCGGCCGGAACCGACCTGGTCCGCGCCGGGATCGCCCGGGAGATGTACGACGTGATCACGCACGACCTCACGGCGATGACCGTCCAGGCCGGCAGCGCCGGGTACGTGCTGCCCGCACGCCCGCACCAGGCCAGGGACACGGTGCGGGGCCTGGGCTCGCTGGGCCGCCAGGTCCTGGCCGAACTCGACGGCCTGAAGCGGCTGTTGTCCCCGTGAGGCACTCGCCGAAGCGCCCCCGGCTTCGGCGGCCGCACCTGCGCGCCCTCGGTCCACCGCGAGGAGGGCGGCCGTTCCCCGGGCGGCACGGACGACCGGCGCGGACCGGTCGCTGACCAGCGGGATCTCCCGCAGACTCGGCTTGTGCCAGAGCCAACCACCAGTACGGGCGGGCAGCACGGCCGGCTGCGGATGCCCTACCGGGTCCGCGGCCCGGTGCGGCTGATCATGTGGCGGCTCGCCCTGGTGGCCGTGATCGTCCTGGCGGCCGCCGTCGTGGTGTTCCTCGGCCGGGACGGCTACCGGGACTCCACGGGTGACCCGGTCGGCTGGCTGACGAGCTTCTACTACGCGGTGGTCACCCTGACCACCATCGGATACGGCGACGTGGTCCCGTTCAGCGGCACCGCCCGGCTGGTCAACACCCTGGTGATCACTCCGCTGCGGCTGGGCTTCCTGCTGATCCTGGTCGGCACGACCTTCCGGGCGCTGACCGACCGGACCCGCGCGGAGTGGTGCGAACAGTCCTGGAGGCGCAAGGTGCACGGCCACACCGTCCTCATCGGCTACGGCACCAAGGGCCGGGCCGCCGCCGCGACCCTGCGGGCGCGCGGCGTCGCCCCCGCCGACCTCGTCGTCGTCGACACCGCGCCCGGCGCGGTCGACGACGCCAACCGGCACGGCCTGGTCGGCATCGTCGGCGACGGCACCCGCAGCGAGGTCCTGGCCCGGGCCGAACTCGGCCGTGCCGCGCGGGTCCTGATCGCCACCGGCCGCGACGACACCGCAGTCCTGGCCGCCCTCACCACCCGCCGGATGAACCCGGCGGCGGTCGTCACCAGTTCGGTCGAGCACGCGGAGAACGCCGCACTGCTGCGCGACAGCGGAGCCGACAACGTGATCACCTCCGCGGAGACCGCGGGCCACCTGCTCGGCGTCGCCGCCCTGTGCCCCGACGTCGGAACGGTGCTGGAGGACCTGCTGTCCGCCGGGCTCGGCATGGAGATCGCCGAGCGGCAGCCCGCCGCGGACGAGGTCGGCCAGGACCCGCGCCGTCTTGCCGAGCCCGTCCTCGCGGTGGTGCGCGACGGGCGCCCCCTGCGCTACAGCGATCCCGTCATCGGCACCGTCCGCCGGGACGACCGGCTGATCGTCGCCCGCGAATCCCCCGGGGACCCGTCCGCGCGCTGAACGGCGAAGCGCGCCGGGGGCGTCACCCCGGTCCCGCTCCACCCCGGCCCCGGCCCGGTCATGGCGACGCCCCGACGTCCCCGGAACCGCTGCGCCGTGCCGCCCGGCTGGTATACAGCGGGGGTGTTCCGTTCCCGCCCCGCACCACGGCCGACCGCTGCCGACCGCCCCCGCCGGGCCCGCGAGCTGACCCGGGTGCTCTCGCCGAGAGGCGCGCTGGCACTGGACCGGGTGGACGGGGCACTGCGGTTCGCCCTCCGGGCGGCGCTGGCGATGGCCCTGTCCGCGCTGCCGCTGGTCGCGGCGGGCGAGCCCCGGCTCGCGGTGTACGCCATGCTCGGCGTCTTCACCACGACGTTCGGCCGCAACCTGCCCTACCGGCGGCGGGCCCGGGTGCTGGCCGGGGTCGCGCTGGCGATCACCGGCGCGGTGGCCTGCGGGTCGGCCCTCGCCGTGGCGGCCCGGCCGGTGGAGGGCGGCCCCGGCGCAGTGGCGGTGGTCGCGGCGACCGCGCTGGTCGCCGGCGTCGCGAAGTTCTGCTGCGACACCCTGGGGCTGCGCGGCCTGGGAGCGGTCCTGCTGCTGTTCGCGTTCACCGTCGCCGCGAACGGGGCCGCCACGGCCGCCCGGATCGGCCCGCAGACCGCGGCCGCCGCGTTCGGCGCCGCCACGGCCTGGCTGCTGGCGCTGTCCGGCCTGCTGTGGCACCGGGACCACCCGCAGCGCATGGTGACGGCGACCGCGCTGCGGGCGGTCGCCGACCTGCTGGACCGCCCGGGCCCGGACGGGACGGCAGACGCCCGGGCCCGGTACCGGGCGACCGCCGCCGTCCTGCAGGCGTACTCCTCCCTCGGGGCCCGGCCGCCGGCCGACCGGTTCGGCGGAGTCCGCGGCGGAGTCTGCCTGCGGCTGGCCGACACGTGCTGGTCCCTGCTGGTGCGCTCCGCGTACCGCCCGCCCACCGGCACCCGCGAGCAGGCCCGGCGACTGCGCTCGCAGGCCGGACTGCTGGCCGACGGCCGCTACCGCTCCCCGGTCCTGGTCGGCGACCTGTCCAAGCCCGCCCGGCCGGCCCCGCCGGCCGCCGCGGCCGCCCCGGGCCAGGCCGTGCACCCCGTCAGCGTCCCCGCCTCCGGTTTCGACGCGGCACTGCACCGGACCGCCGAACTGCGCTCCGGGGCCGACCGGGCGTCCCGACGGGCGGCGGTCTTCGCCGTCCCGGCGTTGCGGATGACGCTCGGCACGGCCGCGGCCGGGGGCCTGGCACTGGTGCTCGGGCTCGGCCACGGCTACTGGGCGGCGATCTCGGCAGCGGCCGTGCTGCACTCGGTGAGCGTGCGCACCACGGCCCACCGGGCGGTGCAGCGGACCGTGGGCACACTGGCCGGCCTGCTGATCGCACTGGCCGTGCTGGCCACCGGGCCGGGGCCGGTGGCGCTCGTCCTGGTGATCGTGGTGCTGGAGTTCCTGCTCGAGTACCTGGTGGTCCGCAACTACGCGCTGGCCGTGGTCTTCCTGACGCCACTGGCCCTGCTGATGAACGACCTGGTCACGCCGACCGGCACGGTGGGCCTGCTGCGCGACCGGGCCCTGGGCAGTGTGCTGGGCATCGGCGTCGGCCTGCTGTGCGCGCTGCTGGTCGTCCACGACCGGGCCGCGGTGCGGGTCGAACGGGCGCTGGCCGCCTGCACGGACGCGATGGCGGACGCCGAACGGGCCAGGACCCGGGCCGCCGCAGCCGCCCGGCCCGAGGCGCAGGTGCGGCTGGCGGCCGCGCTGGTCGAGCTGCACGAAGCCTCCGACGCCGCGGCCGGCGAACTGTGGGAGTCGGGAATCGACCCCGTCCGGCTCGCCGCCGCGGAACAGCGCGCCTACCTGCTGCTGAATCAGCTGTCCGTCGACTGACGCCGGATCACTTCGCAGGCAGCAGCGGCACAGGTCAGGCCCTCCACCAGGACAGCACGGCACGCACCGGCCTCCCGGACCACCCCGGCGAACTGCCGCCGCAGCCGCTCAGGAGACGGACCGTACGGCCCGAGCGGCAGCTACGGCACCATGAACTCCCGCTGCGCAGCGATCAGTTGTGCGCGCGGCACGCAATAAGGTCCACCGGACCGGGCCGGCCCCGGAGCGGGGGTGAAGCCCTCCGGAGGGCCCGGGGGCGGCCGGCCGTCAGGTGCCGGCCGGACCGCCGGGGCGCACGGTCAGGCCCAGACCTGGAACTTGTACTTGCCACTGCCCGCCGGGGACTCGATGCAGCGGACCGGCTGGGTGGCGCCGTTCATCTCGGCCTTGCAGGTGGCGAGGCTGATCCCCGAACGCAGGGTGATCCAGCTCGCGGCGTGCGCGGTACCCGCCGTGCCCAGGACGACAGTGGCGGCGGCGACGACGCCGACGGCCGCGTACTTGAGTCTGCTCATCGTGAACTCCTCGTGGTGTGACGGACGGTCAGGCCCTGACGAACCCGATCCACGGCCCGGTCCTCGGCCCGAACCCGTGCGCAGCGCAGCGGCCGGGCCGAGCGACTCGAACTCCACCACCAGCCGCAGCGGCCGGCAAGGAGATCAGCCGTCCCGGACACCCGTGGACAGCCGCCCCGCCGCCGACCAGCGGTGTCCGACCTGTCCAGGACGGACCGCGCAGCGGCGGCAGAGCCGGCCACCGCACCGGACCGACGGCGCGAGGACGCTCCCACGGCACCCGGCCCGGTGAGCGGACGCGTCCCGGACGGCCGGGTACGCGCAAGGCCACGGACCCCCGGCCCGCCGCGCCGTGTCCCGGACGGGCGAACGCCGTTGACCCGCCTCCGCGCCGCTTCACAAGCTGGGAGCGCCCACACGGCAGTCGTGCCGACGTCACGGGCCCCGATCGAGGAGCACCCCATGAAGAGTCGACTCGTCGTCACCGCGGCAGCAGCCCTGGCAGCAGTGACGCTGGCGGTGACGCCCGCCGCCGCCAAGACCATCGCCCTGCGCACCCCCGACAACCTCGCGGGCGTCGAGTACATCAGCGAGACCGACACCTTCCGCCTCTGGGACAACCGGGCCGACGACACCACCTCGACCAGGGTGGTCTGGAAGAAGGTGAACTCCACCCTCACCGGCACGCTCCGGCACCGCTGGCAGAGCGGCGTGAACGGCCAGTCCGCCAACCAGTCCCCGACCACCGGCATGAAGTCCGGCGACCAGTTCACCTTCCAGGTCTGCTCGCTGAACGGCAGCCAGGTCATCGAGTGCTCCGGCTGGGGCACCGCCTGGTACTAGGCACACCCGCCGCGGGATCGCCGGTCGTGGACGGCTCAAATCCCGATGGCTCCGCCCGCGGTGCTCCGCAAGAATCGCGGGATGAGTTCTCCGCCACCGTCCCCCGATCCGACCCGCGCCCACAGCGTGGCTCAATTCGTCGCGCTCCTAAGGGAGTTACGGGAACAGTCCGGCCTCACCTACCGCGCCCTGGAGAACCGCGCCGCCGAACTCGGCGAGACGCTCCCGCGCAGCACGGTGGCCGCCATCCTGCGCCACGACCAACTGCCCAGGCCTGAAGTGCTCCGGGCGTTCCTGCTCGCCTGCGGCCACCAGGGGCCTCCGGCCGCCTGGCTGGAGGCACGCGCCCGCCTGGCATCGGGCAAGGAGGAGACCGACGGCACCGGTGGGGCGGAAGCGAGCACCTCCGCCCCACCACCTCCGCCGGTGCCCGGCCCGCGGCGGCCGGCCCGGGGCGCAGCCCTGCTCGGTGCCCTCCTGGCCGTGCTCGCCGTGGCGGGAGTCCTTGCGCTCCGGAACGGCCCCGACGGTTCCCCCGGCACCGCCGCACCCCACGGAAGCACCGCCCAGGATCCGCCCCCACTCGCAGGGGCGTACCGGATCCGGCCAACGGGATCGGGCCTGTGCCTGGGCGAGTCGGCCGTCCGGGACAGCGGTGGACGGGTGACGCAGGTCGACTGCGCCGGCGCCGTACCCACCTACGTTCTGGAGCCGGGGGCCGACGGCCTCTACACGATCCGCTCGCTCCATCCCGTTCTCGGCCACGGCTGCCTGGGGGTCGACTCCGGACTGCGCACCGAGGGCGCCACCCTGATGAACGACTACTGCGGCCGCCGGGGCACCGCCGAACGGTTCAGGCTGCGCCCGTCGCCGGACGGCTCCGGTGCCTACCTGATCCGGCCGGCCCACACCGACGCGTGCGTCACCGTCCCCGGAGGCATCGCCACCCCGGGTGCCTCCGTGCTCCAACTCCCCTGTACGACCACGCCCACGGGCCAGACTTTCACCCTCGAACCCGTCCCCGCCCCCACCGGCATTCCGGACATCACCACCAACTAGTGAAGCCTCCGGCCTCGCCCTCACCACCAGCACTCAACCCCCTGAGCGCCGCCACCGGCACCCGCCGCCAGGACAGACGGCTGAGCATGGGCCGGGCTTTCGCCGACTGCCGGTGGGCGTGGTGCCGTTCGAGGTCGGCGGCGCGCAGGACGGGGTCAGCCGGTCGGGGCCCACAGGCCGCCGGCCTCGCCGCGGGCGAGGTGGTCGGCGTAGACGCCGACCTTCCAGGTGATGACGGCCCGGCAGTCCTCCAGTTCCCGGATGCGGGCGTCCACGCGCCGTCGGTGCGCGTCGAGCAGGGCGTGGCGTTCTGCCTCGTTGCCCGGGCCGGAGCGGACCAGTTCGGCGAATCGCCGCAGCTCGGCCAGCGGCATCGCGGACTCGCGGAGCTTGACGCAGATCAGCAGCCACTCGACGTCGGACTCGGTGTACCTGCGCCGGCCCCCGGCCGTTCGTCGAACCGGTCCGACCAGCAGGTTCTCGCGTTCGTAGAAGCGCAGGGTGTCGATGCTGAGCCCGGTTCGCTCGGCCACCTCGCCGATGCCCAGTGCCCGCGCGGAATTGTCGTTCGCTGCCATGGGCAGGAGCCTAGGGCCGGTCCGTTCGGACCACGTCCGCCGGCCGGGGCCACTCCGGTCCCGCCGTTCGTGATACCGCTCCGGGGGGCCGGTCACCGGCCTTCGGCTCAGGAGCAGGAGCAGGAGCAGGAGCAGGAGCGAACCGTCTCGTTCCAGCCGTCAGGGCTGCGGGAGGGTCGTTGTGCCCCGCGGCGAGGACGTGGTGCAGTGCGGCGAGCTGCTGCGTGTGCGCGGGGGAGGTCCAGCCGGTCGAGGAGGGCCGGTGTGGCTGCCGGCTCCAGGTCGCCGTGGACATCGTGGAGGCTCGCCAGGAGGCCGCGGAAGACGGCCGGGTGCAGGCCGGGGAGCCGCGCAGCGGTGCGGTACGGCAGCTCCTTCACCCTCCAGCGCACCGGTCCCGAGCATTCCGGAACCCGGCGGGCTCGGCGGAGCAGGGCTTCGGATCGCTCGGCCACCACCCCGTCGCAGCCCGAAAGCCAGGTGAAGCCGGTCGGCTGAGGGAAGGTCTTCGGCGAACACCTCGCCGGGCCGGGAGGGTGCCACCTGGTTGGCGGTGGTGACCGGCGCGTCCGGTTCCTCGTCGCGCGCACCTGGCGGACGCCCTGAGCGGCCAGGCACCGCCGCGCTGCCTCCTCGGCTCGCATCTCCGCCGGGGAAGCAGGAGCCAAGCCGCGCAAGATCCGAACGGAACGGCCTGGGACTTGATCTGGACCCCGCTCCAGCTCGTAGCGTCCTCGGCATGAACACCGATTTGGTCAATTCCGCTCAACGGCCCGTCAACTCCTCTTTCTCCGCCGCAAGTTCCGCTCAGGAGGTGCTGGCCGGCCGCGACCTGTCCGGCACCCGGGCGGTGGTGACCGGCGGCTACTCGGGGCTCGGACTGGAGACCGCCCGCGCGCTGGCCGCCGCCGGGGCGCGGGTGGTCGTTCCGGCTCGCCGGCCCGAGGCGGCGCGGGCCGCGCTGGCAGGGGCGGCGGGGTGCGAGGTGGTGGCGATGGACCTCGCCGACCTCGGCAGCGTGCGGGCCGCCGCCCGCCGGATCGCCGAACTGCTGCCGGGGATCGACCTGTTGATGGCGGTGGCCGGGGTGATGGCGACGCCGGAGCGGCGGGTCGGACCGGGCTGGGAGTACCAGTTGGCGGTCAACCACTTCGGGCACTTCGCGCTGGTCCGCGAGCTGTACCCGCTGCTGGCCGCCGACGGCGGCGCGCGCGTGGTGGTCAACAGCTCGGCCGGGCACGCGCTGACCGCCTTCCGCTGGCAGGACCCGCACTTCGCCGGGGGCTACGACAAGTGGCTGGCGTACGGCCAGGCGAAGACCGCCAACGCGCTGTTCGCGGTGCACCTGGACGTGCTCGGGCGGGCCGACGGGGTGCGGGCGTTCGCGCTGCACCCGGGGCGGATCATCACCGGCCTGCAACGCGAGATGACGCTCCAGGAGCAGGTCGACCGGGGGTGGGTGGACGAGCAGGGCACGGTGGTCGGCGCCGGCTTCAAGTCGCCGTCGCAGGGCGCCGCCACCGGCCTGTGGGCCGCCACCTCGCCGCTGCTCGCCGGGCGCGGCGGCCTGTACCTGGAGGACTGCGAGGTGGCCGTCGCGGTCGCCCCGGGAACGCCGATGGACGACGGCGGCGTCCACCCGCACGCGATCGACCCGCAGGCCGCGGCCCGGCTGTGGGAGCTGTCGCTCGCCGCGACCGGCTGACCGGTCCGCCGCCGCCCGGCACCGCCGGGCCGCTCCCGCCGGCGACCGGCACGGCCCGCGCCCGGGACGCGGTGCCGGGCCGGGGCCTGGGGCCGGTCAGGCCGAGGACGAGGAGGTCTTCCAGGTCGGCATCGGCCCCTTGGGAGGCACGGCGCACAGGTCGGGCAGGTTGTCCCAGGTGGACACCCCGCTCCCGTTGACGATGATCAGTCGCTGGACGCGCAGGTCGTTCCCTCCGGCCCTCTTCTCGCAGAGGATGCTTCGGATCTTCTCCCATTTCCGGAGGTTGAAGAGGTCGTATTCGAGATCGCTCTTGGACGTTCCGAAGAGTTCGGGGAATTTCGGCTCGATGTTGAGCTGGAGGACGCGCTTGAAGCCGGGCGGGGAGTTGTCGGGGAACTTGTCCTCGCCGTTGACTCCCGCTTCGCCGGTGAGCTGCCTGGCGCCCAGGTCGACGGCCTCGGCGAAGTTCCGCCGGGAATTGACGGTCTTGATCTGGACCGAGTCCGCCCCAGCGGTTCCGCCGTCGGCCGGCAGCGCCAGGATGTCGGCCTTGTAGGTCACGCCGTCGAGGGGGTAGGAGCCGTCGACGATGACGTTGTAGTCCGGGTTGTTCCGGACGAAATGACCCGCGTTCTCCAGCTCCCGGATTCCTCCCGGGTTGTTGGCGGAGTACGCCTTCTTCATCAGGGCGGGCAGGTCCTTGATGTTCTGCACGCGGCCGGACGACACCAGATCGGCGAGCAGGGGAATGTGCCCGTGGTTGTCCGCCTTCTCCAGCAGGTCCCTGGCGGCGTCGTTCGCCGCGGTGTCGTCCTGCGCCGCCTCCCGGGTGAAGGCGTCCAGCAGCATCGAGACCATCGGCCGCAGCGGAGGGGCGACGATCTCCTGCGGGTCCAGCTTGCGCGCCCGCAGGCGCTCGGCGACCGCCGGATCCGGCCCGTAGGAAGCGGCCGAGTACACCCAGGCGTCGTAGGTGACCGTCACCGTCGAGTTCGTGCCCTTGGCCGCGTTCGGAGTGCTGCCGCTGATCTGCTTGGACTCCTTCGGGGCGAGGGTGCCCAGCGGATGGACCGCGAGGGGCCGGCCCTGGAAGCTCACGTGGAGCACCGCGTCCGCGGGCTGGTCGCCCTGGTTGGTGACCGTCACCGTGTAGGGGCAGAGGTCCGTCTCGCACAGGTCGGGACCGCCGAGATCCACCTTGAACGCGGGCCCCGCCGACGCCACCGCGACGTCGGTGGACGCCGGGGGAACGCTGGCCGAAGCCGCAGCGGCGGCATCCGAACCGACCGCCGCCGCCTGCGCGGCCGTGGCCGGCTTGGGCCCCAGGAACAGGTACGGCTGGTACGGGTCGCTGTCCCCGTAGCCGGCCGGCACCGCCCGCCGCCCACCGGCAGCGGAACGCGAACCCGCCCCGGTGTGCCACATGGCTGTCGTCACCGGGCCCGCGTCGACCGGATCGACCCCGAGCGCCACCACCTGGTACGGAGCGGCAGCCGTCACGACCACCGTCCCCGTCCGCCCGACGAAGGAGGTGACCGGGCGCCCGCCCTGCAGACCGGCGTCCTCGACCACCGCCCCGGGATCGGAGACGATCTGCCGCACCACCTCGGCGAGCGCCTTCGGCGTCAAGGAACCCGCATTCACCCCGAAACTGTCCAGCATGTAGTACCCGGAGCGCTTCTCCGGCGCGACCCAGTGGCCACTGCTCGTCAGATCGTGCCCGTGGAACGGCTCCTGCTGCGCCCAGAACGCGGCATCGCCCTTCAGGTACAACTGGTCGCCCGACCAGGCCAGGTCGGCCTTCCCGCTCGCCGGGCCCTGGAGCGTCCCGGTCGCCTGGCCCCCGGCCGTGACGGTGAGCTGCGCACGGGTCGCGGCCCCGTCCTGCCCCGGCACGTACACCGCGGACAACTCCACGGCCGGCAGCGCCTCCAGGGCCTCCGCGGCGGTCCGCGCATGGTCCTGGAGCTGCGCCCTGGTCTCCACGGCCGGAGTGCCGTCGCCGTCGGGCCACAGCACCAGACCCAGGATCACCGCCAGCGAGACACCGGCAGCCGCCACCGACAACAGCACCTTCCGGCGGCGGCCCGCACCGGGCGAACCCCCGCCACCCGGCCGCACCGGAGCAGGAGCTGCGAACGGCACGGCGGTGCCCGGTGGCCCGAAGCCCGGTACTCCGCCGGGCGAGAACTCCGTGCCCCCCGGATCCTCCTGCGGTGCGCCCTCCCGACGGCTGCCGTCGTCCTGTCCCGAGGCTGCCTGATGCTCGTCCACGAACGTCCCTTCGAAGATTCTGTCTGCGCGGGAAACGGCCCGCCGCACCGCGATCGGCACGGTGCAACGGGCCTGGACACCCAAGGTCGGGCCCCCGAGCCAGCAGGGCCAGGTCGAACCACCGGTCATTGGTGACCGCCGCGCGTGACCTGGGGCTTTGCCCGCACGTGGCGGGGCGGCAGCGACTCCTCGGTGAGCTCGTCGTGCTCGAATCCAACCAGGCCCACGCCGGCCGGGCGATCCCGATGAAGTTCACCCTCGGCGGCAACTACGGCCTGAACATCCTGAACCCCGGCGAGCCGACCACCCAGCAGCTCGACTGCACCACCGGCACGCCGATCGGGCAGCCCGCGTCCACCATTCCCTCGGGCGACGGTGCCCTGCAGTACGACGCGGCGACCGATACCTACAGCTACCTGTGAAGACGTCGGTCTCCTACGCCGGCACCTGCCAGCAGCAGTTCTCTCTCGGCCTCGACGACGGCACCACTCACACCGCCCTCTTTCAGTTCAACTGACCCACCAACTTCAGGCCCTTAACACCGCACCCGCGAGAAGGCCCGGCCATGCCGGGCCCTCCCCGAGGCCGAAACGCAGCCCGCTACCCCTCCGCGCACACGCCGGCGTCGGCGTGCACCGCCCCTGCGAACGGCCACGCGCTCTGCGCGCGCGTCGTCAGGAGCTGAGAGCAACCGGGGTCGCCGGCCGGCGGCGAGCTTTGTCCGGCGGCAGGGGTCCGAATTCTCCGGCTAGAAGGCGCGGTCGAAGACCGCCGTGAGGTCGGACCAGCATTCGGCGTGGGAGTCGGCCCGTTCGACGTCGGCCTAGGTACACCGAGCTGCGATTCCCTGACAGGCCATCAGGTAGTTGATCCTCCAGTGGAACGACGCGTTTTCCAAAAGGCCCACCCGTTCGCATGGGGGTGGTGCGGATACGTCTGCTGGCCTGGGTGAAGGGGGCTATCCGTGGGCAGCGCGACGCGGGCACCGGTTCGGGCAGTGGTCGGTTCGCGTGCATCGGACACGCATGGGGACGAGGGCAAGGTGTCTCACCTGGTCCAGGCCGAGTCGGCGACCCGGCATGCGGTCTCAAAGGAGTGGGAGATTGTCGGCTCCTTCGAGGATCTGGACGTTTCCGCGAAGATCACGCCATGGAAAGCGTCCGGACCTGGGCCCCTGGCTAACCGATCGGCAGGGCGAGTGGGACGCGATGGTGTGGGCCAAGGTCGACCGGGAGTTGTGGTCGGCCAAGGACTGCGCGGACGTGGCGCACTGGGCTGAGGAAAACCACAAGGTCCTCATCATCACCGACGACGGCATCACCCCGGACCACCTCAAGGGTCAGGAGAGCTCGTTCGGGAGCGAGCTGGCCAAGGTGTTCCTGATGCGGCTTCGATCTGAGCGCACCTGCGAGGCCATCACTGCGCACGCAGCCTCCCGCTCCGGCCTCCGCGTCCGCCCGCAGAAGTACGCCCCTGGCCCATGGACCTGCCAGCCCATGAACGGCGCAGACGCCAGGTCTCAACCGGCGCCCGACTGTCACATGCGAATGATTCCCTTCCCGCCATGACACTCCTCGTCGCTGTCGTCGTCCTGTGGCTCGTATGGGTCCTCGTCACGCTGCTGTGCGTCTCCCATACATGGGTGTATGCCGTCCGACGCCCTGGTCGCTTCCTGCAAACCATCCTCCGCCCGCTGTACAACCGTGCCCGCAACCGGAACCTTGAAAGCGCAGAACGTGCCGAGGCGGCCCTGCGGCAGTGCGGTGTTCCTGACGGCGTACTGCCTGACCCCACCGTGATGGCCTCACGGTCCACAGCGTTCGGCGTCCACAAAGTCGGAGTGCTGGCCGCCTGGGCGGTGCCGTTTGCGCTGGTGCTTCTGGCACAGGGAGCAGCAGACCCCACCGCGAGACAGATCGCTGTCGTCTACGCCATGCTCATCTTCACTACGGCGCTCGCCCTAGTCGACGCCCGGGCCACCGCTCGGAGCACCGTCTTCGCCGCAACCACCCGGGCAGCCGTGAACGTAGCTGGATTCCTCATGAGCGGCGATGATGGCACCCCGGAAACCGATTCCCGGCAAGCTACCCCCGGGGTCAAGCGCTACCAGAGCCTCACGCAGGCACTGTCCGCCGCCATCAACACCCTGTGCCAAGCCGCTCTGATACAGGCGACAGCCCTGTCAGCCCATGCGGATTTCCACGCGAGAGCCGAGGTCCTCTCCACCGCGCAGCACCTGATCGCCAACTTGAAGGACGAGCGCTCTAAACTTCTGTGGCACCCGGAAGGGAGCAAGGCGCGTATCGCTCAACTCTGCGCCGCCGTTCTCGCCCAGGCATGCAAGCCCCACGAGAAGGAACTGCACTCGATCCTGGTCGTCGACCCCGCTGTCCTCCGCTCCGACCTCCACTGGCATCCGGTCCGATCACCGCGCCGCCGCATCATCCTTGCCCTCGCCGTTCAGACAGCCATGATTGCTGTCCTGCTCGGCGTCATCGTCGCGCTGACGCATTTTCAGGTCCCGGAGGCCGTGGTTCTACTGGTCTTCGCTCTTCTTGCCGCGCTGTTCGCACGAGTCCTCGTCGCTCTCGATCTACCCGCCACCGAGTGGCTCAGGATCGCTCGCCGCTGACTGCGGTGAGCGGTGGCGGCGGACTACGCATCGCATCGCCATGGCGATCGGCCCGCCGCTTCCAAAGCCCCTGCGTATCGCCTCTGAACAGGTGCGGTGCCACCGAAGTGGGCCGGGATCCCATGGCCGGGCAGGTGCTCGGCGGTGTGCTGCAGCTGGAGGCGCCGGCCTTCGAAGCGCCGCGGCACTGATCTCCAGCCGTGTCGGTGGCCGTGGCAAAGTGGCTCTGGCGCGAGTTCCGTGAAAGCCGCCCGTGGATCTTGAAAGTTGTCGATCATGATGGGTGTCTGTCGCTGACCTTCTGGCTGTCTTGTTCCCCCAGTTCGCGCTGCTGAGTGTGGACTTGATCAGGCCGGTTGGCCGGTCGGTGCGGGTGCACGCCCGGGGCCGGGCGCCTGGGGCGGAGTGTCCCGGCTGCGGGAGGTGGTCAGGACGTGTCCACAGCGGGTACGAGCGGCGGGTCAGCGACACCGCGGTCTCCGGCCAGGAGCTGTTGCTGCACCTGCGGGTCCGCCGGTTCTTCTGCGACACCGCCGGCTGTGGGAAGCGGACCTTCGCTGAGCAGATCCCCGGTCTGACGTTCCGTTATGGGCGGTGCACGGTACCGCTGCGGAAGGTTCGCGAGGCTGTCGCCCTCGCTCTCGGCGGCCGAGCCGGAGCTCGCCTGGCCGAGCGCCTGTCAGCCGGGATCGGCCGTGATGCCCTGATACGCCTGATCCGCGCGCTGCCGGACCCGGCTGACAGGCGGGTCCGCGTGCTTGGCGTCGACGACTTCGCCCTGCGCAAGGGTCACAACTACGGCACCGTCCTGATCGACATCGAGGGCCGCCGTCCCGTCGAGGTCCTGCCCGAGCGGTCCGCCGATGCCCTGGCCCAATGGCTCACCGAGCACCCCGGTGTCGAGGTGATCTGCCGTGACCGGGCCGCCTACTACGCCGAGGGCGCGACCCGTGGCGCCGGCACCGCGACGCAGGTCGCGGACAGGTACCACCTCTGGGCAAACCTCGGCGTTGCCGCTGAGCGGCTGGTCGCCCGTCTGCGCTCGCAGTGGGTCCCGCCCACACCGGACAGGGAGAAGGTGGAACTGCCCGAAGGACCACGGGCCAGGCGCACCCGAGAGCGCCACGCCGCCGTTCACGCGCTGATGGACAGGGGCATGGGACACAGCCAGATCGTCGCCGAGCTGCAACTGGACCCGAAAACCGTGCGGAAGTTCATGCGGGCCGCCCACCCCGGACGAGCTGATCGGCGCGGGACCCTCGGGCGGCCGGCAGACCAGCCTGGAAGGCCACGCCGCCTACCTGATCGCGCGGTTCAACGAAGGCTGCCACAGCGCACTGCGGCTCCACCACGAACTCGCCGAACGCGGACTGGCCGTCAGCGAGCGCACGATACGACGCTTCGTGTACCGGCTGCGCGAGAACGCCAAGCCGACCACCCGCCTGCCAGTCCCGAAGGTCCGCGAGGTGACCGGGCTCATCCTCACCCACCCTGATCACCGATCCGAGGCCCAGCAAGTCCTCCTGAAGGAACTACCCATCCGTTGTGGGGAGTTGGACGAAGCGTGCGACCTCGTCGCCCGGTTCGCCTCGATCATCGTGAACCGGCGCGGCCAAGAGGAACTCGAACGCTGGACCGCAGACGCCGAAGCGAGCACCTTGCCCGAGCTGCGAGGCTTCGCCACCGGCTTGCGCAAGGATTGGGATGCCGTCGTGGCCGGCCTCACCCTCCGCTGGAACTCCGGCCCGGTCGAGGGCCACGTCAACCGGATCAAGATGCTCAAGAGGCAGATGTTCGGCCGCGCCAAGCTGGACCTCCTGCGCAAGTGCGTACTCCTCGCGGCCTGAAGATCACCGTCGTCCTGGGGCTACACCAGGGCAGCGGGGCAAGCGCAGAGCCCGCTCACGGCGCGTAGGGCGGCTGTGTGCAGGTTCTTCACCTCCGTGAGCGGGACGCGGGCTACCGCAATGGCGACACGGCTGGGATCCGCGGGGGTTCTCGCGGTGACATCGAGTTCTGCCTGCTCCGCTTCTGTCGCACGAACCAGGGCTGAGAAGACGTAAGCGCCTTCGTCCGTGGTGTACGCATCGGCCCACAGCTCGATCAGTGCACCGCTCTGCAACGTCACGTGCCAGGCGAGGGGCGCTCCAGCAGCAAACTCCATGGTCGGGAGGCTAGCGGACACCCACGTGCAGCAAGCACTCGCCCACCGGGAGCAAGACGGCGACGACAGCCAGGATCTGCTGACAGCGCTCAAGATCGGCCTCCGGAAGACAGTCACGGCGGCTTTCACGGAACTCGTGCCAGAGCCGGCAAAGTCCAGGTGTGCGGCCAGTTGAGTCCCCGCTGATGGCCACGAGAAGTCCAGGTGGATGGCCGTCCGGCCTGCGGTGCTCCTCGTCGCTTCCTTATCTGGAGAAGACCTTTCGTCCGGCTTGCTGGTGTTTGAGAAGCATCGGCGATGTGTAGATTGCGTCGATCCGCCAGCCGGTGTCGGCACGATTTGCAGTTTGCTTGGCCGTTCTCGTCCCGTTCCGTTGCGGGCTGTCAGACGTCGAAGACGGCCGTCACCGGAGCATGATCCGACCATCGCTCTGCATGGCTTGCGGGTCGTTCCACGTAGGCCTCGGTGCACCGAGCCGCGATTCCCTGACTGGCCATCAGGTAGTCGATCCGCCAGCCGGCGTCGTTGTCGAAGGCGCGGCCGCGGTAGGACCACCAGGAGTAGGGGCCGTCCTGGTCGGGGTGCTGGGCGCGGAGGACGTCGACGTAGCCGTGGTCGTCGAGGACGCGGGTGAGCCAGGCGCGTTCCTCGGGGAGGAAGCCGGCCTTCTTCTGGTTGGCCTTCCAGTTGCGCAGGTCGGCCTCGCGGTGGGCGATGTTCCAGTCGCCGCAGACCAGGACCTCGCGGCCCTCGGCGGCGGCCCGCTCGCGCAGGGCGCCGAGGTGGACCAGGAACTCGGCCATGAAGCGTTCCTTCTCGTCCTGCCGCGCGGTGCCGACCTCGCCGGAGGGGAGGTAGAGGGAGGCGACGGTCAGGCCGGGCAGGTCGAGTTCCGCGTAGCGGCCGGAGGTGTCGAACTCGGCCGAGCCGAAGCCGATCCGGGTGGCGTCCGGGGCGCGCCGGGAGAGCACGGCGACGCCGGCGCGGCCCTTCGCGACGGACGGCGCCCAGACCGCGTGCCAGCCGTCCAGGCGGGCGATGACCTCGCCGAACTGCTCGGCCTCGGCACGCACCTCCTGGAGGCAGACCACCTCGGACTTGGTGTCGTCCATCCACTCCAGGAAGCCCTTCTTCGCGGCTGCCCGGATCCCGTTGACGTTGACCGTGGAAATGCTCTGCACCCAGCGAGGGTACCGGCTCGCGGCCCGGGGCCGTGCGTGGAACCCCGGCCATTGGTCTTGACCATGTCCCCGCGCACCCCCTACTGTCACTTACTGCAAAGACCTTTAATAAAGAAGGACGGATAAAGCCCGCCCTCCCCACCTGCCGAAACCGGGGAGCGACGGCGGGCCGTCGGCCTTCAGGGTGGAGGACACGGTGGGGCAAGGAACGCTCACGGCGGCAGCGGAGCCGAAGTACTGGCACCTGCGCACGGTGCTGCTGCGCACCATGGACGCCGAGTTCTCCACCGGTCAGGTGCTGCCCAACGAGCGTGAGCTGTCGGCGCGCTTCGGTGTGGCCCGCGCCACCCTCCGGCAGGCCCTCGACCAGCTGGAGCTGGAGGGCCGGCTGGTCCGCCGCCGCGGCATCGGCACCCTGGTCGCCGCCCCGCGCGTCGGCATCCCGGTCAACGACCGCGAGTCCGGCCGGGCCGGCGCCGCGCGCGGCTCGGAGTGGAAGGTGGTCGACTGCACCACCGCCGCCGCCTCCGCCGCGCTCGCCCGCACGCTCGGCATCGCCGAGGGCGAGCAGGTGCACACGGTGCGCCGGCTCCGGATCACCCAGGGCGTGACGGTCGCCACCGAGTCGCTGCACGTCCCGGCCGCCGCGCTGCCGCACCTGGCCGTGGTGGTGGACGACAGCGACCGCGCCCGCGGCGTGCTGCGCCAGCTGGACCGGCTGGGCATCGACGGCGAGTCCCGCTCGGTGGAGCTCGGCGTGGCCGAGACCGGCGAGGCCGCGCTGCTGGAGCGCCCCCCGGGCACCCCGGTGCTGGTGGTCACCACCCAGTACGCGTCGGCGGGCCGGCTGGCGGCGGTCGCGGTGTCCACCTACCGCGCCGACACCTGCAAGCTGACCTTCGGCGAGTCCGGGGCCGTCCAGGTCGCCACCGCCGTCCCCGCCACGGCTGCCTCCTGACGCAGCGTCGGCCGCCGGCGGACTCTGCCCGCCGGCGCAGCCTCCTGATGCGGCGTCAGCCGCCGGCAGCCGCTGTCGGTGCCGCCCGTTGCGCTCCCGCGCACCGGCCCGGAGCGGTGCCGCAGGACGGCGGACAGGGCGGCGCGACGATGAGATCGGACCGACGAGGAGGACGCGAGCAGGGCGCTCGTCGAGCGGGCGATCGCGGCGGTGGCCGCGGACCCGTGCCGGCCGGTGCTCGACCACTCCCGGTGCGCCGGCCCGTGGGTCGGGGGCGAGCCGCGCCCGCGCGGTGTCGACGCCTTCCCGGGCGGGCGCCCGCTGCCGGAGCGCCTGCGTGCCTGGCCGGCGAACGACGGCGGGATGCTGGTGCGGAACGGCTGGTTCGACGAGGCCGGCGCGCTCGCCCCGCGCGCTCGCCCCGCGCACCCTCGGCGAGATCGCCGTCGAGGAGTTCGGCGAGCCGTGGAAGTCGTGCTTCGAGCCGTTCTCGGACCGCTTCGGCGGCTGCTTCCTGCTGCCCGGCGGCTCCGACTCCCGCCGCGTGCTCCCGCTCGGCCAGAACGGTGAGCGCGACGGACTGGGCGAGCACCCGGTGTTCGCGCTCGACGTGGACGACCTGCCGTACGCCGTGCTGGTGTACCCGGGCTTCGACGCGCATCTCGCCGACACCGCGGGCGTCCTCGACCCGGTCGGGGGCGAGGGCTACGACGCGCTGAAGAACGACCGCCGTTTCGCGCACCGCATGCGCACCCACGCCCGGGACCGGCCGGCGACCACGACCTGCTCCGCCTCCCCTGACGGGGAGTCGGCGGGAGGTCGTCAGGGCGCGGCGCTCAGCGGGCGGCCGTCGGCGGGTCGACGGCGAAGAGCTGTTCCTCGACGTGGTCGAGCGCGACCCGCAGGGCGCCCATCGCGACGACCTCGGAGCCGAGGGCGGCGAGGGCCACCTCCGGCGCGCGCAGCGTGTAGCGGGCGAGTTGGTCGCGCAGCGGTTCGAGGACGCCGTCCAGGCCGGCCGCCCAGCCGCCGACCACGACGAGTTCGGGGTCGAGGGCGAGGACCAGCGCGGTGACGTCGTGGACCAGGCGGCCGAGGAAGCGGTCCATGGCGATCTGCGCGACCTGGTCGCCCTCCCGGGCGAGTCGCAGGACGCGGGCCACGGCGGCCTCGTCCAGCGGGTCGAGCGGCTGGCCGGTGGTGGAGAGCAGGCGTTCCGGGGTGGCCTGGCGGCCGAGCAGGTGGAGGGCGCCGATCTCGCCGGCCGCGCCGCCGAAGCCGCGGTGCAGTCGGCCGCCGATGAGGGAGCCGGCGCCGGGGCTGAGGCCGGCCATCACGAACACGACGTCGCCCTTGCCGACGGCGGCGCCCTTCCAGTGTTCGGCGATGGCGGCCAGGTTGGCGTCGTTCTCGATGACGACGGGGCAGCGGAAGGAGCGGCGCAGCCGGGCGCCGAGGTCGAGTCCGGTCCACCCGGGCATGGCGGTGCCGAGTCGGACGACGCCTTCGCGGTCGACGATGCCGGGGGTGCCGACGGCGACCTCCCACAGGCTGTCCCGGGAGACGCCGGCCTTGCGGAGCACCTCGGCGACGGTGGTGCGGACCTGGGTGAGGCGTTCCTCGGCCTCCGTGGTCTCGTCGACGGGCTTGGCGTAGCTGGTGATCACCTCGCCGGCCAGGTCGGCGAGGACCACCCGCAGGTCGTGGACGCCGATCTCGATGCCGAGGACGTGTCCGGCCTCGGCGCGGAACCGGAACCAGCGGGCCGGGCGGCCGCGTTGACGACCCGACTCCTGGACGTGCTCCACCTCGGCGACCAGTCCGGACTCCAGGAGGCCCTCGATGACGCCTTCGACGGTGGGTCTGGACAGCCCGGTGTCGCCGACCAGTTGGGTGAGCGTGACCGCCTGTCCGTCGCGCAACGACCGCAGGGTGACCGCCGCGTTGATCCGCCGCAGCAGTGAGGAGTCCCCTCCGGTGAGCCGATCCGTCAAGTCGCTGCCCTTCCGCTTCGCGCGACTGCCCTGGCGCGCGGTGCCGTGAACGCGGTCGCGGCACACCGGCGTGTGGTACCGGGCGCGCCCCCGTGCGAGCCGCCGCCCGCGGTCGGGCACGCGCGTGTGCCGCGAACCGGGGCGTCTGCCCGGATCGTACTCGGGCGCCTTCCGGGGAGCGAGCGTTTCCGCAGCTCATCACGGCTTCGGTATCGAAACGGTACGTGGTCTGTGATCACCCGGTGATCGCACGCCCGGTGGGAGCGGCGGCGTTCGGATCCCGGACGCGGCGGGGCGGATCCGGCGCCTGCCGGATCCGCCCGGACCGTCCGAAGGGTCGTTCGGCCGGCGGCTCCCGCCCGGGCGAACGGTCGTTCGGTGGAGGGTGGTTCAGCCGAGGGGCAGCTCCAGCAGGGCTTCCTCGTCGATCGGGGAGGTGAGGGCGGTGGTGCTGTTCTCCTTGCCGGTGAACGCGTAGAGCCGGTCGCGACTGTTGACGACCAGGGCGAGGCGGTGGCCGTCGGGCAGGTCGTAGGAGGCGGGCTGGAGCGCCCACTTGACGGGCCGCTCGGTGCCGGGGGTGAGGCCGGTGACGGTGAGGGGCTCGTGGGTGATGATCCGGGCGCTGTCGTCCGGGGCGACGTCGAACAGGTAGGCGACCAGGGTCGCGGCGTCGGCCTCGTCGGCGCGGACCGCGAGCCGGAGCGCGGCGGAGCCGCGGATCTTGCGGCCGCCGGTCAGGCCCTCGGTGAGCCAGACCAGCAGGCGGGTCTCCTGGAAGTCGCCGGTGTCGTAGTCCTTGGGGTTGCCGAACCACTCCTTCTGACCGGTCGTCATGATGTCGTCCATCGCGGTGGCGTTGGTCTCGTGCCCGGCGGTGAACTCCCTGCTCCAGCCGCTGGACGGCTTGTCGGACAGGGTGCCGTCGCCGTCGTCGCCGGTGCCGCTCAGGTACCAGGGCTCGACGCGGGCGGTGGCCTGCGCCCAGGAGCCGAGCGGTTCGCGCGGCGCCGGGACGGTGATCCGCCGGCTGCCGCCGATGACCGGGGCGGTCTCGTAGCCGAACATCACCTGGCTGTTGACGGTGGGCCAGTCCGGCACGCCGTTGGCCGCGTCCAGCAGGTGGTGGTCGAGCCAGTCGTAGGCCTCCTTCATCGGTGCCAGCAGCCCGGGGAAGGCGACGCCGCCGATCACGCCGGTGATGCCGGCGCCCTCGGGGGCGCCGTGGTCGCCGATCCACAGGTTCAGGTGCTTCGGCACGGTGAGCTTCTCGAAGGCCTCGATCGCCTCCCCGGGTGGGAACAGGCTCTCGTGCCAGGCGACGGAGTAGAAGGTCGGGGTGCCGTTGGCGTTGGTGAGGTGGACGAACGCCTCCGGGGAGCGCTCGGTGCCCCAGTCGACCACGGCCTGCATGTCCCGGCCGTCCCGGAACTTGTCGAGGATCTGCCGGGTCTTCTCGTCGAACTTCTTCTCCTCGACGTCCCCCGTGAAGTCGATCAGGGCCTGGACGGCCTTGGTGTGCCGGGTGCCGTTGTGGTACAGGCTGGTGGCCAGGTTGCCCCAGGTGCTCAGGGCGGCGACGGCGGCGACCCGGTTCTCCGGGTCGTGGGCGGCGACGAGCTGGCTGATCCCGGAGCCGTAGGACAGGCCCATCATCCCGACCTTGCTCGGGGCGAAGTGCTCCTGGGCGAAGGTGATCACCTTCGAGCCGTCCGCGCGGTCCTCGGGGCCGGCGATGTCGATGAACCCGTCGGAGGTGTACGGCAGTTCGGGATCGCCGAGGCCGCGCGGGGTGTAGGCCAGCACGTGGTAGCCGCGGGCGGCCAGCGTGAGGTAGCCGGCCATGAACGGCAGCCAGCCGTAGGCGTTCCAGCCCGCCGGCACGATCACGACCGGGCGGGGCTCCGGGCCCTGCTGCTTGATCGCGAACGCGGAGAGCCCGATCTCGTCCGTCACGGCGATGCGCGGGAAGGCGACCCCGGCCCGGCGCAGGACTTGGGCCACCAGTTCGCGCAGCTCCTCCGGCAGCGTGCCGGCGGGGGCGACCCCCTGGACGGCCGCGAGCAGGGCGCGGGCGACGGCGAGCACCGACGGGTTGAGGTCGAAGCCCCCGCCGCGCCACATGCCGTTGGCCGCGATGTCGGCGAGCGTGGCGTCGGTGATGGACGCGATCGGCTCTCCATCTGCTGTGGTCATACGAACTGCCCTTTCCTTGCAGGCGCGGGGCACCCGGGAGGGCGCCGTCGAGCCGGATCATGGACCGGAACGGAACGGACGAAACGGAATGCCGCGAAGGCCTACCCGAAAGGGTTGCCGGCGTCGTGGCGGTGGACGCGCGGCGGTGTCCTAGGCTGTGCGTCCATGGGGAACGACACCGCCACGCTGCGGAGTACTGCGGACCGTCAGCTCTCGTCGGCCGACGCGGAGTTCGTCCGCGCCCACACCCGGCCGGGGCCGGTGCCGTTCGTGCCCGAGGTGCGGCTGCACATGGCGCAGGACGCGATCGAGCTGTGGGAGGTCACCGAGCGGGCCCGGGGCGAGATCGGACTGCCGCCGCCGTTCTGGGCGTTCCCGTGGGCGGGCGGCGTCGCGGTGGCCCGGCACGTGCTGGACCGGCCCGAACTGGTCGCGGGCCGCAGCGTGCTGGACCTGGCGGCGGGCTCCGGCCTGGTCGGGGTGGCGGCGGCGCTGAGCGGCGCGGCCGAGGTGCGGGCGGCGGAGATCGACGCGTACGCGGTGGCCGCGATCGCGGTGAACGCCGCCGCGAACGGCGTCGCGGTGACGGCGGAGCTGGCGGACGTGCTGGACGGCGACGGCGACGGCTGCCAGGTGGTGCTGGCGGGCGACGTGTTCTACGAGCGGGCGATGGCGGCGCGGTTCCTGCCGTTCCTGGAGCGGGCCGCGGCCCGGGGCGCCGCCGTGGTGGTGGGCGACCCCGGCCGGGCCTACCTGCCGCGCGAGCGCTTCACCGCGCTGGCCGAGTACGCCGTCCCGGTCGCCGCCGACCTGGAGGACGCCGCCGTGAAGACCACCACGGTGTGGGCGCTGCGCGGCTGACGCACCGTCAACTTCCCGACACCGATGGGGCCGGCGTCAGGTAGCAGGGGCTGGCGGACGGCGACGGGCTGTCGCCGGCGACGGGCGGGGTCGGGACGCAGGAGTTCCGCGGCTGTCCCGGGCCCCACAGCTCGAACGAGCTGATCCGGTACGGGCCCTGCTGGTACCAGCCGTGGAAGTACACCTTCAGCGCGCGGGTGTCCGGGCCGGTGGTGACCGTCCCGGAGAGCACGTTCCAGTCCGCCTGGTTCGACCAGAGCGTGAGGTCCGTGGTGCCGGAGCCGGTGACGCCCGCGAACACGTACGGTCCGCTGACCCGGGCGCTGAGCCGGTAGCTGGAGTTCGGCTCGACGTTCACGGTCTGGGTGCAGCCGGCGGTGCCGGTGTCGGTGGGGTGGCCCGCCAGCTGTCCGAAGGCGTCGGACGGCGGGAGGACCTGGCCGGGGTCGCAGGACCAGGCCGTCATCCGGTTTCCCTGGTCGAAATGGCCGTTGACGACGACGTCGACTGTCGGCAGGGCCGCCGTGGCGGGGGCGGCCGGGCCGATGCCCGCCGCGGCCAGGGCGAGCGCGCCGGCCGCGATGCCGATCGGCAGGCCGTCGCGGTGCCGGGCGCGGGGGCGGCGGGTGGTTCGGGCGGGTGCACGCATGCCATCTCCGATGGTGGGGGGTTCGGGACGGGAAGCGGTGCGAGGGAGTGGCCCACACCCTGCTGGGGCCGGGGCGCCGCCGTCAAGGGCGGGGCCGCAAACCGCTGGTGGCCCGGGCGTCGCCGCTGGTAGGAAGGGGGGGCATGAGCGAGTACGAACTGCGGGCCGCGGTGCCCGCCGACATCGGCGCGGTGCTGGCGTTCTGGGCGGAGGCCGCCGAGGGCGCCAGCATCAGCGACGACCGGGCGGGCGTGGCGCGGCTGTTGGAGCGCGACCCGCAGGCGCTGATCCTGGCCGTGCGCGAGGGTGCGGTGCTGGGGACGGTCATCGCGGGGTGGGACGGCTGGCGCTGCCACCTGTACCGGCTGGCGGTCCACCCGTCGGCCCGTCGCCGCGGCATCGGCGGCGCGCTGCTGGCCGCCGCGCACGCCCGGTTCGAGGAGCTGGGCGGCCGCCGGGCCGACGCGATGGTGCTGGAGCGCAACGAGCTCGGCCAGTCCGCCTGGCGGGCGGCCGGGTACGGGCGCGAGGAGCAGTGGCGCCGCTGGACCCGGCCATTGGCCCGGCCGGCCGCCGACCCGTGGGCGGTCAGGCGGCCTTGAGGGTTCCGCCGTCCATGACGAGGTCCGCGCCGTGGAGGTTGCCGGCCCGGTCGGAGAGGGCGAAGAGCACCAGGTCGGCGATCTCCTCGGGGGTGGAGAGCCGGCCGGAGGCGGTGCCGGCCCGGCTCGGCAGGTTGGCGAGCAGGTCGTCGAGCGAGACGCCGGACGCCTCGGCGATCCGGCCGCCGTACCCGTCGGCGGCGGTCCACTGGTCGGTGGAGGTCGGTCCGGGGGAGACGGTGTTGACCCGCACGCCGCGCGGCGCCAGCTCCTCGCTGAGGCGCTTGCCGAACTGGGTGAGCGCCGCCTTCGCCTCCGCGTAGCCGACCGGGGAGCCGCTGGGGATGCGGGAGTTGATCGAGGAGACGTTGACGATCGCGCCGCGCCGCTCCAGCAGGCTGGGCAGCGCCGCCCGGGTGGTGCGCACCGCCGACATCACGTTGAGGTCCCACAGCGACTGCCACTGCCCGTCCTCGACGTCCAGCACGCTGCCCAGGGTGAACATCGACGGGTCGCCCGCGCCCACGTTGTTGACCAGCAGGTCGATGCCGCCGAGCAGGTCGAGCGCCTGCCGGACGGCGCCCTCCGCGCCCTGACGGGTGCTCAGGTCCGCGGTGGCGACGGCGGCGACGGCGGACAGCTCCGCGGTGGCGGTGCGGGTCGCCCCCACCACCTTCACGCCCTCGGCGGCCAGGGCGCGGGCGACGGCGAGGCCGATGCCGCGTCCCGCGCCGGTGACCAGGGCGGTGCGGCCGTTGAGTCCGAGATCCATTGCTCCCCATTTCCGGTCCGTCCGAGGACGGCCGATATTCTTGAATCCGAGGTCAAATATCAGGGCGTGCGGGACCGCACGGCCACCGCGGCCGTGCGGTCGGTGTGCGGAGTGCGGTGTGCCCGCGGTGCCGTCAGGGCCCGAAGACGGTGTCGACGATGGTGTCGACGACTTCCAGGACGGCCTCGCGGTCGTAGGCGCGGGCCATCACCCGCAGCCCGGCGAGCGCCGTCATCAGGAACCTGGCCTGCGCCGCCGAGTCCATCGAGGCGGGGACGTCGCCCTCCAGCTTGCCCCGCTCGATGCGCGCCGCCAGCTGGCCGGCGCTCAGCTCGGTCTGCCGGCGGACCGAGGCCGTGGCCTCCGCGTCCCGCCCGCCCAGCTCCAGTGCGGTGTTGACGGCGAAGCAGCCGCGCCGCACCGGCGCGGCGAAGTCCGCGTCCACCAGCATCACCAGGTAGGCCCGGATCCGCTCCTTCGCGGTGCCGGGCCCGGACAGGAACTCCTCGCCGCGCTCGGCGCCGGCCCGCTGGTAGGCGTCCAGCGCCCGCCCGAACAGCTCCCGCTTGGAGCCGAACGCGTGGTACAGGCTGCCCTTGCCGATGCCCGCCGCCCCGGCCAGTTCGGCCGGCGAGGACCCGGCGTAGCCGTTCGTCCAGAACACCTGCATCGCCTGTGCGATCGCGGTGTCCTCGTCGAACTGCTTCGGTCGTCCCATGACCTGACGGTACGACATATTCGACCCCGAGGTCAACAACTCTCGGCTACTCGAACGCCGCCGCCGCCTCCCGCAGCGCCCGCGCCACCGTCTCCGGGTCGTACGGGGCCGCCGGGCCCGGCAGGTAGGTGACCGACCGCAGCACGCCCGAGTACCGGAACGAGCGGTGCCGCTCCCACAGCGGCCAGGACACCGGCGACTTGCGGTCCACCCCCACGCTGATGCCCTGGAACGGCGCCATCCCGATCAACTGGTGCACCGGACCGAGCCGGCCCGTCACCACGTCGTCCACCCGCACCCGGAAGTCCCACTTCAGGTCGGCGACGGCCGCCGCCTCCAGCACCACCAGGTGCGACCCGGCGGCGAGTTCGCCCGCGTCCGCCTCGAACAGCTCGCCGTACTGGTTGTAGGCGAAGCGCAGCCGGCCGTCCTCCACGTACAGGCTGTACCCGCCGCCCTGGTCGCCGTGCGAGACCAGGACGCCCCGGTCGTCCCGGGCGTGCAGGGCGAGCGCCACCTCCACCCGGAACGAGCGGAACGCGATCAGCCGCGAGGAGCGGTAGCGTTCCAGCTCCGGCGTGCCCGGCAGCAGCGTCACCGGTCGGCGCAGCCGCTCCTCGTCCGGCCCGCGCAGCGCCAGCGCCCCCGAGGCGTCCGCCAGCGGGAACACCCCGTTGCGCCACGCCGCGTCCTCCCAGGCCCGCGCCAACTCCTTCACCAGTTCCGGGTGTTCGTCCGACAGGTCGTGGATCTCGGTCGGATCGGTGCGCAGGTCGTACAGCGCCCACTCCCCGTCGTCGTACGGCGTGCCCGGCCGGTGCAGCGTCACCAGCTTCCAGCCGTCCCAGTAGTACGAGCGGTTCCCGGTCATCTCGCAGTACTGCTCCGGGTGCGTGGAGGGCGCGCCGGCCGACCGCAGCACCGGCACGAACGACACCCCGTCCAGCTCCTGCACCGGACGGCCGCCGCGCACCGACGGCCGCGGCACGCCCGCGAGTTCGAGCAGCGTCGGCAGCAGGTCGGTGACGTACTGGTACTGCGACCGCACCCCGGAGTCGCCCGCCGCCCGGGGCAGCCCCGCCGGCCAGGACAGCACGAACGGCACCCGCACCCCGCCCGCGTACGTCTGCCCCTTGTACAGCCGGAACGGCGTGTTCGACGCCATGCCCCAGCCGCGCGGGTAGTGCACCAGCGACTGCGGGCCGCCGATCAGGTCGATCTCCCGCTGCACGTCCGGGTTCCAGTCCGCCGGCAGGTTCGGGTGGTGGACGAAGCGGCTGAAGTAGCTGCGGGTGCCCTCCGCGCCGCCCTCCCCGGTCCCGCCGTTGTCGGAGGTGAAGACCACGATGGTGTTGTCCAGCTCGCCGAGCCGGTCGAGCACCTCGGTCAGCCGGCCCAGGTTCTGGTCCACGTTGTCCACCATGGCGGCGTACACCTCCATGTAGCGGGCGTACAACTTCCGCTGCACCTCGTCCAGTTCGTCCCACGGCCCGACGGCGTGACCGGCCTCCGCGTTGCGCTCCGGCAGCTCGGTGCCCGGCGGGAAGTGACCGGCCGCCAGCTGCCGGGCGAACCGCTGCTCGCGCAGCACGTCCCAGCCGACGTCGTACCGGCCCCGGTGCCGGGCCAGGTCCTCCGGCTTGGCCTGCAACGGGCCGTGCACCGCGTTGTGCGCCAGGTACAGGAAGAACGGCTTGTCCGCGTCGTGCGCGCGCAGCGCCTTCACCATGCCGATCGCCCGGTCCGTCAGGTCGTCGGTGTAGTAGTAGCCGTCCGGGAACTCGTCGATGTCCAACGGCGAGTTGTCCTGCACCAGTTGGTGCGGATGGAACAGGCTGGTCAGGCCCTCCAGCACCCCGTAGTACTGGTCGAAGCCCTTCTGCAGCGGCCAGTTCGACCGGTCGTCGGCCGCCGAGGACGCCGAGTCCCGCGTCAGGTGCCACTTGCCGACGGCGTACGTCGCGTACCCCGCGTCGTGCAGCAGCTGGGCCAGGGTGGGGATGTCGTCGGCGATCTCCATGCCGTAACCCGGGAAGCCCGGATCCGCGTTGGCCACGAACGAGTACCCCACCCGGTGCGGGTTCAGGCCCGTCAGCAGCGCCGCCCGGGCCGGCGAGCACAGCGGCATCGTGTGGTAGTTCGCCAGCTTGACGCCCCGTTCGGCCAGCCGGTCCAGCACCGGCGTCGGCACCTCCGCGCCGAACGGCCCGATGTCGCTGTAGCCGAGGTCGTCGACCAGCACCACCACGATGTTCGGCGCGCCCTCGCGCGGCCGCACCCGCTCCGGCCAGGACGGCTCCGACTCGCCGAAGGTCCGGCCGACCCGGCCGGGAAAGCCGTGGTACGGGTCGCGATGGTGCGGAGAAGAAGTCACAGGAGGCTCCCGGTCGTGGTAGGAAGGGCCGGCACGGCGGCCAACAGCGAAGCGGTGTAAGGGTGTTCGGGTGCGGTGACGACCCGGTCGGCCGGGCCGGACTCGACGATCCGGCCCCGGTGCAGCACCGCGATCCGGTGGCTGACCTGCCGCACCACCGCCAGGTCGTGCGCGATGAACAGCACCGCGAGCCCCAACTCCCGTTGCAGCCGCGCCAGCAGCTCGATCACCTGCGCCTGCACCGACACGTCCAGCGCCGACACCGGCTCGTCGCACACCAGCACGCTCGGCTCCGGCGCCAGCGCCCGGGCGATGCCGATCCGCTGCCGCTGACCGCCCGAGAACTCGCGCGGCGAGCGCTCCGCCGCCGACGCCTCCAGGCCGACCTGCTCCAGCAGTTGCGCCACCCGGGCCCGCCGCTGCGAGCGGTCGCCCAGCCGGTGCGCGATCAGCGGCTCCGCGACGATCTGCCCGACCGTCAGCCGCGGGTTCAGCGAGGCGTACGGGTCCTGGAACACCAGCTGGACGTCCTGCCGGGCACCTGCGCGGCCCAACGGCTCGCCGCGCAGCAGGACTTCGCCCGCCGACGGGGCGTGCACGCCCACCAGCGCCCGGGCCAGCGTCGACTTGCCCGACCCGGACTCGCCGACCAGCCCCAGCGTCTCGCCCGGATGCAGCTCCAGGTCCACCGAGTCCAGCGCCGTCGTCCGCCGCCGGCGCGGCCCGTAGTGCTTGGCCAGGCCGCGCACCACCAGCAGCGGCTCCCGCCCCGGCGTGCTGTTCGCCGCCGCCCGGGACGGCGCCTCCAGCCGCGGCACCGCCGCCAACAGGGCCTGCGTGTACGGATGCTGCGGCTCCGACAGGAGCCGCTCCACCGGGCCCTGTTCGAGCACCTCCCCGTCGCGCATCACGAGCAGCCGCGAGCAGGTCTCGGCGATCACGCCCAGGTCGTGGCTGATCACCACCAGCGCGGTGCCGCGCTCCCGGTTGATCCGGGCCAGCAGCCGCAGGATCTGCCGCTGCACGGTCGGATCCAGCGCCGTGGTCGGCTCGTCCGCGACCAGCACCTCCGCGTCGTGCGCCAGCGCCAGGGCGATCATGATGCGCTGCCGCTGGCCGCCGGAGAACTGGTGCGGGAAGTCGCCCAGCCGCTCCGCCGCCCCCGGGATGCCCACCAGCTCCAGCAACTCCGCGGCCCGGGCCGCCCGTTCGGCGCGCGGGCGGCGACCGCCGTGCGCCCGCAGCGCCTCGTCCAGCTGCCGGCCCACCGTCAGCACCGGGTTCAGCGAGGACATCGGGTCCTGGAAGATCATCGCGATCCGCCGCCCGCGCACCGCCCGCAGCGCCGCCTCCGGCAGCGCCGCCAGGTCCTGCCCGGCCAACTCCACCGACCCGCCGGTGATCCGGCCGCCGGCCGGCAGCATCCGCAGCAGCGCCAGCGCCGTCGTCGACTTGCCCGACCCGGACTCGCCGACGATCCCCAGGCTCTCCCCGGCGACCAGCGCGAAGTCCACCCCGCGCACCACCGCCCGGCCGCCGAACGCCACCGACAGGCCGCGCACCCGCAGCACCTCGGCCCCGACCCGCCCGGTCATCCGCGCACCCCCCGGTTGAGCGACTCCGCGATCAGCGTGAACCCCAGCACCAGCGCCGAGGTGACGGCCAGTGGGGCCGCGGCCAGCAGCGGAGCGGTGTCCAGGTACGCCACCGCGCCGCTGATCAGACTGCCGAGCGTCGGCTCCGGCGGACGCACGCCCAGACCGAGGAAGCTCAGCGCGCCCTCGATGAACACCCCCACCGACAGCGCCACCGCGCCCTGCACCACCAGCGGATCCACCGCGTTCGGCAGCACGTGCCGCAGCAGCACCCGGGCCCGGCCCGCCCCGCCGACCCGTGCCGCCAGCGCGTACTCGCGCTCCCGCTGCACCAGCAGCCCGGCCCGCAACTGCCGCCCGAAGTACGGCACTTCCGCCAGCGCGATGACGATCACCACGGGCCAGCGGCCCGGCCCGAGCACCGCCGTGACGGCCAGGCCCAGGATCAGCCCCGGAAAGGACAGCACCAGGTCGAACAGCCGCTGCACCACCAGGTCAGCGGCCCGCGAGGCACCCGCCAGCAGCGCCAGCGCCGCCCCCGCGACCGCCCCCGCCGGGACGGCCGTCAGAACGATCGTCAGATCCGTGCCGATGCCGTGCAGCACCCGGCTCAGCAGATCCCGGCCCAGGTCGTCGGTTCCCAGCGGGTGCGCCCCGCTCGGCCCCGCCAGCGCCTGCGGCCCCTGCGCGTTCGGGTCGGCGCCGCTCAGCACCGGAGCCAGCAGCCCCGCCAGCGCCACCAGGCCCACCAGCGACAGGCCGCCGACACCCCGCCAGGTCAACAGCCCCGCCGCGTACCGGTTGCGGACCGGCCGGCGCAGCGCCCCGGCGAACGGAACGGAAAGCACCGTCATCGTCGCACCACTCCCTCCGAGGATCGAAAGAACCCGCCCCGCCTCACAGCGCACGCACCCGCGGATCGAGCCACGAGTAGGCCAGGTCGGTCAGCAACTGCACCGCCACGTAGCCCGCCACCACCAGCAGCAGCAGGTCCTGCACCACCGGGTAGTCGCGGCGCTGCACGCCCTGCTCGACCAGCTGCCCCAGCCCCGGCCAGGCGAAGATCCGCTCCACCACCACCGCGCCCGCCACCAACTGGCCGACCTGCAGGCCCAGCACCGTCACCGCCGGCGGCAGTGCGTTCGGCAGTGCGTGCCGCCACAGGATCCGCCGCCGCGACACCCCGAGCGCCGTCGCCGTCCGCACGTAGTCCTCGGCGAGCGCCCGCTCCAGACCGTCCTGGAGGTAGCGCGCCAGGATCGCCGCACTCGGCAGCGCCAGGCACAGCGCCGGCAGCGCCAGGTACTGCACCGCCAGGTCCGGCGCCGACCCGAGCGAGGCGTACCCGCCCGCCGGGAGCAGCCGCAGCGACACCGCGAACACCCCCACCAGCAGCACGCCCGTCACGAACGGCGGCACCGCCAGCGCCCCCGTGGTCAGCGCGCGCAGCGCCCCCGCCCACGGCCGGCGCCGCGCCGACACCCCCAGCAGCGCCACCGGAACGGCCAGCAGCACCACCAGCAGCAGCGCGGCCAGCGTCAGTTGGGCGGTCGCCGCGATCCCGTCGCCGATCAGGTCGGACACCTGGCCGCCGATCGCGTAGCTCGGCCCGAGGTCGCCGGTGAGCACCTGCCCCAGCCAGTGCAGGTACTGCGCCGCGAGCGGCTCGTCCAGGCCCAGCCGGGCCCGGATCGCCGCGACCGCCGCCGGCGAGGCGTCCGGCCCCGCCAGCGTCGTCGCCGGATCGCCCGGGATCAGACGCAGCATCAGGAACACCGCGAACGACGCCGCGACCAGCACCACCAGGCCGCTCGGCAGCCGCTTCCACAGGAAGCTCCGCACCGCTCAGCCCGCCAGGTGGGCGTCGTCGAGGTTCAGGTAGCCGAACTTGTTGAGCGTCGCGCCGCGCGTCCGCTCGCCCGCCACCTCCACCAGCCCGGCGATCGCCAGGTCGATGATGAACTGCTCCTCCAGCAGCACGTCCGTCACCCGCTGGTACAGCGCCTTCGCCTCCGGACTGTCGCTGTCCGACCGGTTCCAGGCCCGCTGCACCACCTCCGTGTACGCGGGGGAGGAGAACCGCGAGGTGTTCTTCGCCTCGTTGAACGGGTACGCGCTGACCGCCAGCGTCGCCGGGTGCAGCTGCGCGAATCCGTGGCTGAGCGTCCACAGCGCGGGCATCGACTGGGAGATCAACTGCTTCTGCATGGTCGGGGAGTCCACCGGCTGCAACTGCACGTCGATGCCGACCTGCTTCAGGTCGTACTGCAGCACCTGCGCGACCGCCGCCGACCCGGCCTCCGCCGAATGCGCCAGCGGCAGCGAGAGTTGGCCGGCCCCCGCCTCCTTCAGCAGCTCCCGGGCCTTCGCCGGATCGTGCCGGTAGCGCGTCGCGTCCTGCTCGCGGTACGCCGGCGAGGACTTCGGCCACGGCACCGAGGAGACCGTGGCGTACCCGCCGAGCGCCTGCTCGACCAGCCGGTCCCGGTCGATCGCCCAGGCGATCGCCTGCCGCACCCGCCGGTCCTGCACCTCCGGGTACGCCAGGTTCGCGCCGATGTAGAACGCGCCGGAACCGGTGTCGTACTGGGTGATCCGGAACCGCCGGTCGGAGCGCAGCGTGGCGACGTCCTTGCCGCGCACCGCGTACGACAGGTGCGTCTGACCGGTCTTCAGCGAGGACAGCAGCGTCTCCGCCTGCGGGATCACCTTGATCTCCACGCCGTCCAGGTACGGGCGGCCCGGGTTCCAGTACTTCTCGTTGCGGGCGAAGCTCAGCGAGGAGCCCGGCTTGCGGTCGGTGAAGGTGAACGGCCCGGTGCCGATCAGGCGGGTGCCCGCCACCGCGTCCTCCACCGAGCCCGGATCGGCGATGATCATGAACTCGAAGAGGTCGAACAGGTTCGACACCGGATGCGCGAGCACCAGCGTCAGATCGAAGTCCCCGTTCTTGCGGAAGTCCGTGACGGTCAGCGCGGTCGACCGCAACTGCGCCGAGCGCACCGGGTTCTGAAGGTTCTTCACCGCGAACACCACGTCGTCCGCCGTGAACCGGCGCCCGGTGTGGAAGGTCACGTCCTCGCGCAGCTTCAACCGCACGCTCAGGCCGTCCGGCGCCACCTCCCAGGACGACGCCAGCTCCGGCTGCGGCCGCAGCTGGTCGTCGTACCGGGTCAGCGTGTTGAACACCAGCCGCTGCACCAGCACGTTCGCACTCTGCGCGAACAGCAGCGCCGGCGTGAAGTCGATCTGCGCCCCCACCGTCAGCACCCCGCCCCGGCGCGGCGCGGCGCCGTCCGCCCCGGCCCGGGTGGACGCGTCCGCCGCCGAACGGCACGCCGACAGGGCCAGCAGGCCGGCCCCCGCGACGCCGCCGCGCAGCAGCGAGCGGCGGGACAGCGGGGCGGGGGAGGGCGGGCCGACGGAGGCCGGGGCGGGGGCGAACTGAGTCATCTTCGGAGTCCTCGGGGGAGAGAGATCAGGGGCGAACGGCGGAGAAGGGGGAGACGGGCGACGGGGAGGGGGCGGCGTCGGGCGTCAGCGGGCGAGCGCCTCGGCCTCCAGCTCGGCGGCCGGGACCAGGCCCGCCACCCGGGGCGGGTCGGCCGGCTCCAGCAGGCGGCTGGGCTGCCCGTCCACGCCCACCGGCAGGTCGCCGTCCAGGGTGATCCGGCGCACCAGGCGCGGCTGGTCGCCGTAGTCGTTCACCGCGTAGTGCTGGGTGGCCCGGTTGTCCCACACCGCGACGTCGCCGACCTGCCACTCCCAGCGCACGGTGTTCTCCAGCCGCTCCACGTACCGCTGGAACAGCCCGATCAGCGCGCGGCTGTCCGCGCCCGACACCCCCACCAGGCGCTGCGCGAACGCCCCCAGCAGCAGGTTCTTCTCCCCGGTCACCGGGTGCACCCGCACCAGCGGGTGCTCGGTCTTGAACGCCGTCGACACGAACACCCGCCGGAACAGCTCCGCCACCTCGGCGTTCTCCGCCAGCTCCGGGGTCAGCGCCAGGCTCGCCGCGTAGTCGTAGTCGTTGGTGTGCACCGCCCGCAGGCTCTCCGCCAGCACCTTCAGCGGCTCCGGCAGGTCCTGGTACGCCGCCGCCGTGTTCGCCCACACCGTGCTGCCGCCCGCCGGCGGCAGCTCCAGCGCCCGCAGGATCGACGCCTTCGGGTACGACGGCACGAACGTCACGTCCGTGTGCCAGTTGTTCGCCCGCGCGCCCTTGGTGGCGTCCAGCTCGAAGATGTACCGGCCGTCCGCGCTCGGCACCGTCGGGTGCGTCACCGGCTGCCCCAACAGCCGGGCGAACGCCTCGTGTTCGGCGTCGTCCAGGTGCTGCTGCCCGCGGAAGAACAGCACCTTGTGCTCGTACAGCGCGGCTTCGATCGCGGCCACCGTGTCGGCCGGCAGCTCGCCGCCCAGCTTCACGTCGTGGACGACCGCGCCGATCCGGCCCGCCGCCGGGGTCAGGCGCAGTGCGGGTGCGGGTGCGGTGGTGGCGGGCGCGGAGGTGGAAACGGACATGGTGACACTCCTTCAGGGAACGGTCGCAGGACCCGCGATCGGGGGAGCCTGCGGGAGAAACCGGACGATGCGGCCGCGACGGCCACGCCCGGGAGACCCCGGCCGCAGGGCGGACGTCAGCGTGCGAAGAACCGGCCGGGCGTCAGAACGCGCAGCGGCACGGACAGCAGCCACCGCAGCACACGAACACCGGGACCGGGCACGACGGACAACACACAACGGCGGTACGCATCTGCCCTCCTTCCGGCTCGCTACGAGTGGGCTCGCCGCTCATCGTGGACGGGCCGCCGGGCGGCTGTCAATCGCCATCTCCCCAGCTGAGAGCGGGTGTTGCCGCACATGTCGGCCCGTTGCGCGCCCGTGGCGGCCCGACGACGAACCGGGGTGCGCCCTTGCCGCGCCGCCCACCGCCCGGCCAGACTCGCCGGGACCGGCCGGGCCGCCGGCCGGGGCGGGAGAGCCTTCGGCCGTGGTCCGGTGCGCGCGTGGTCGAACGAGGTGCCGCCGACCTGCGCGCCGCGCCGCCGCACCGGGCAGCTCCTCCCGGGCGCCCTCGCCGTGCGACGCCACCCGCGGACGGGGTTCCGCCGGCCGGCGCAAAGGCGCCGGCGCGTCTGCCGGTGCCGCCGGTCCAGGCGTTGCCGGGGTGGGCGGCTGTGGCGGTGGAGGGGCCGAGTCGCCCGAAGTGCTCCGGTGGGCAGCGCATTTCGTCCGCTGCGCCGTCAGAGCGCTGGAAGCGGGTGTCAGGTATCGGTGGGCGGTGCGAGGGTGGCGGCGAGCCGGTCGATGCCGAGGCCGCCGATCAGCAGGCGTTCCTTGCGGCTTCCGACGAGGGGCTGCGTCCAGTTGACGAACCCGCCGTCACCGACCTCCAGGGGGCGGCCGTCGACGGTGGCGCAGAGCTTGTAGCACAGGGTGGTGCAGTAGCCCCGGCCGGTCTTCCGGTCGGGGTCTTCGACGATGTCGACGCCCGGAGTTCCGGACAGCTCGGTGCGGGCGCGGGCCAGGAGCGGTGCGGCGGCTTCGTCGAGACAGGTGATGCGGATCCCGGTCCTGGTCACGCCGGCCCGGGCCAGGGCCCGGACCGCGAACTGCAGGTGTTCGAGCAGGTGCTGCTGCTCGAAGGCCAGGGCGCCGGTGTCCCGGCCGGCGGTCGCCAGGGCGAACAGCTGGAAGTGGGCGAGCATGCCGGGGGCATCGAAGTGCTGGGCGCGGACCACCCGTTGACTGGCCGCCAGCCGCACCGGGACGGCCGAGCGGGGGTCGAGGGTCAGTGCCCGGGTCCTGCGTCGGGCTGCCTCCAGGGCCAGGCCGTTCGTCGGGTCGGCCGCGACCTCGCTGCCGCGGACGGTGGCCACGACCTTGCGCGGGTCGACGGTCGCCACCGCCGTGTGCGTCGCCAAGGGCACGAGCGGAGACAGCGTGAGCATCCGGAAGTCGTCCGGCAGCGCCGCGAGCAGGGCGTCCTCGGCCCGCCGCAGCAGTGCGAACGGCGTCGGGGCCGGGGTGACGAACCGGTCGGTGCGGTAGCGTCGCAGCACCTCGGCCGGGGTGAGCCGGTCGGCGCGCCGCCGGAAGACCTCCAGCAGCAGCGTGGTCAGGTCCGCCCCGTCAGCCCCTCGGCCAGCAGCTCCAGCAGCTCCGGCCCGCCCGCCCGGGCCAGCACCCGGCGCAGGGCCGGACCGGCCGCGTACTCGTCGTCCGTCATGGCAGACCACTATCGCCCGGCCGACCCCGGCGGGACCAGCGAATTCCGCCCGGTGCGGCCGTCCGGGTCGCCGGTCGCCGCCGGTCGCCGGGTGCCGGCCCGGCGGTTCGGGCCGCGGAGCCGGTTGGGACGGCGGGTGAAGGCAGCCGGCCGGGGGCCGGGCTCGTCGTCACCGGCCACGGCGGCCATCAGGACGTCGGTTCCGACCTCCTCGGCGAGGCGGACTTCCAGGGTGGCGTGCCCGACCGGCGCGCAAGGCGCCGGCGGCCTCGTCGTCCGTGCCGATGATGCCGAACCCGACGGTGTCCCCCCAGCGGTCCGGGAACGCGCCCAGGCGGCACCCCGTGGTGAGACCGCCGGTGGGACTCCGACGACCCGGCCCGGCGGGGCGTCTGCCCGCCGGCGGGTCAGGCCATGTCGACGTAGCGGCGGACGCGGTCGAAGCGACGGGCCGTCAGGTCGGCGGGGCGGATCAGCCAGTGGATGACGGCGGAGTCCGGGGCGCCGGCCGCCTCGCCGGGGCGGTAGGAGGCGAGCAGGGCCCAGTCGGGTTCGCCGGTCTCGTCGCGGGCGTCGTGCACGGGGTCGAACTGCGGGGAGGCGGGGTGGCCGCCGAGTTGCAGGATCCACGGCGGGCGGTGGCCGCCCGTCGAGGCCCAGGCGGTGGCGAGTTCGTCGGCGAGTTCGCACTGCTCGTCGTCCGCGTCCTCGCCCCAGGTGTCGAGCGCGAAGGAATCGTCCATCGGCGAGCACGGCTGCGCCCAGAGCGTCGCCGCCCCGTCATCGCCCGCCCGCCGGAACGGAGTCGCACCGGCCGGGACGTACCGGACGGCGCCGGCGGCCGGTGGGCGCGGTCCGCCGATCACGGGTTCGCCGAAGAGCAGCAGCCAACCGTCGGCGGGCAGCGGCAGTCCGGTCGCGCCGGGCGGCAGCGCCGCGAGGTCGACGGACGCCGCCAGTGGCTCGTCGGCGGGCAGCAGCGGCTCGCCGCCCAGGACGGCTGCCGTCGGGCCGTCGCCCCCGGCGGCCAGGTACACCGCCGGCCGGACCGCGCGGATCCAGCGCTCCACGTACTCGGGAGGCAGCCCCTCCTCGGCGGCCGTCGCCCGGAACCGCCCCACCCTGGTGTCGAGATCATCGTTCACGGGGCCAACCTAGCGGCCGGGTCCGACGGTCGGGCTACTGGCCGAGGAGACGGGCGAAGTCGTTGCCGAGGTTGGCGAGCAGCGGGAGGGCGCCCAGGTCGGTGATGGCGCCGACCGGAATGCTGTAGCCCTGCTGGGGGACCGGTGCCGCCGGGTCGGCGGTGGTGGCGGCAGCGGGGACCGGGACCGGCGTCTCGGCGGAGTCGGTCGCGGCAGCGGCGGCGGTCGGGAGGGCGGCGAGGACGGCGGCGGCGAGGGCGGTGAGGGCGGTGCGCATGGGCGGGGTCCTTCGTTGGCGGGCGGGCTGACGGCCGTTCAACGGGCGGGCGGGGACGGGGGTGACGCGGGGCCGTCCGTTCGGGTGTACCGGAGGGCGGCGGCCTCGGCGGTGAGGCGGGCGGCCAACTCCTCGGCGAGGCGGGCGCGGTGGCCGCGGCGCCGGCGGGAGAGGGCGAGGCCGAGGTGGCGCTGCGGGGCGGGTTCGGCGAGCGGGAGAGCGAGCAGCTCGGGGTGGTCGGTCAGGCCGATCCGCGGAATCAGGGCGATGCCGATGCCCGCCCGGACGAGCGACTGTGCGAAGTCGTAGTCCGTCGCGGTGCAGGAGATCCGCAGCTCCACACCGGCCAGCGCGCCGAACCGGGCGAGCTGCCCGGCGGACTTGCGGCAGCCCAGGATCCACCGCTGGTCGGCGAGTTCGGCCAGGTGGAGGGTGGCCCCGGGCAGCGCGAGCGGATGGTCGCGGGGGAGGACGACGCGCAGCGGGTCCGCGGCGAGCGGCGTCCAGTCGAGCCCCGAGCGGTCGCCCGGCCGGGACGGCGGCGGGCCGTCCAGGTGGTAGGCGAGGGCGAGGTCGGCCCGGCCCTCGCGGACGGCGGGCAGGCCGTCCTCCGGCTCGGCCTCCAGGATGGTCAGCTCCACCTCGGGGTGGTCGGCGACGAACCCGCGGAGCGCGCCCGGCAGCAGGCGGCGGCCGCCGCTGGCGAACGTCGCCACGGTGAGCGCGGTGCGTTCGGCGGTCAGCCGGGTGATCCGCTGCTCGGTGTCCGCGAGTTCGGCCGCGATGGCGTCCGCGGCCTCCACCAGCACCCGGCCCGCGTCCGTCAACGTGACGCCCCGGGTGGACCGTTCGACCACCGGCGCGCCCAGGCTCCGCTCCAGCGCGGCGACCTGCTGCGAGACCGCCGAGGCCGTGCAGTGCAGCTCCGCGGCCGCCCGGTTGAAGCTCCCCTGCCGGGCGACCTCCCGCAGGACGGCCAGCCGCTGAACGTCGATCAACAGTCCTCCTGCAAACGGGGTCCTCCGATCGACACTACCGCTGGCGACGCCCGTTCGGCAGGCTGCCCCCCGAGAACGGACAACGGCGGTCCGCGGACCGGAGGAACGGGGAAGACCATGGGCGCAGCGGCGACGACGGACCGCAGCATCGGCGGCGTTCCGGTGGGCGCGATCGGACTCGGCGCGATGCCGCTGTCCGTCGAGGGCCGCCCCGACGAGGCGCAGGCCGTCGCCACCCTGCACGCCGCGCTCGACGCGGGCGTGCGGCTGATCGACACCGCGGACAGCTACCACTGGCACGCCGACGAGGTCGGCCACAACGAGGAGTTGATCGCCCGTGCGCTGGCCGCGTACGGCGGCGGCGCGGACCACGTGCTGGTGGCCACCAAGGGCGGGCGGGGCCGGCCCGGCGACGGCTCGTGGACCGTCGACGGCGACCCGCGCCACCTGCGGCGGGCCGCGGAGGCCTCGGCGGCCCGGCTCGGCGTGGAGAGCATCGGCCTGTACCAGTTGCACAAGCCCGACCCGGCCGTTCCGTTCGCCGAATCGGTGGGCGCGCTAAGGGAGTTGGCCGACGCGGGGACGATCCGGGCGGTCGGCCTGTCGAACGTGGACGCCGCGCAGATCCGGGCCGCCCGGGAGATCCTCGGCGCCCGGCTGGTCTCGGTGCAGAACCGCTTCTCGCCGGCCCGCCAGGAGGCCCGCGACACCCTCGACCTGTGCACCGAACTCGGCCTGGCCTTCCTTCCCTGGAGCCCGCTCGGCGGCCTGTCCCGCAGTGCCGTCGACGACCCGGACGCGGCCGCCCCGCCCACCGCCACCCCCTTCCACGCGGTCGCCGCCGCGCACGGCGTCAGCCCGCAACAGGTCTGCCTGGCCTGGCACCTGGCCCAGTCGCCGACCGTCGTCCCGATCCCGGGCGCCCGGCGCCCCGCCTCGATCCGCGACTCCGCCGCCGCGGCCGGCCTCACCCTGTCCCCGGAGGAACTCGCCGCCCTCCGGCTCTGACGGGCCCGGACCGCACCGGTTCCCAGTCGTTTCCCAGTCGGTTCCCACTGCACGCGCGCACGCTCGTGGAGTCGGAACGTCCGACGAGTTCCCAGGGGGGAAACGACGGTGCACCCAAGAATTCCGAGACGCCCCAGCGGGGCACGGGCCCCGCGGCCGGCCGGGCGGCGCGTGCGGACGGCAGCGGAGCGGCTGCTCGCCGTGCTGCTCTCCACCGCCGTGCTGGTGGTCGGAGCGGGCCTGCCCGCCCGGGCGGCCGGCGGGCCGGTCAACGTGGACATGGAGCAGCTGCACAGCCGGCTGTTCTCGGCGTACGTGCGCAACTACGACCGGGGCCTCCAGGGCCTGAAGGACCTGGTGCTCACCGACAACCTGATGTACTGGCGCCAGCAGCACCCGACCGCCACGTCCGACGAGACGGTGCGTCACATGGCGCTGGTGCAGCAGCAGTTGGACGCCAAGCTGACGGGCTACGACCCGGGCAAGGCGGGCTACGACGCGTTCATCAAGGTGATGGAGGCGATGTCGGGGATCCCGGAGGTCAACATCGCCACGCCCGCGCTGAAGGCGCTCGCCGAGGTGACCCTCGCGGACAGCGCGGCGAAGTGGCAGAACCTGGCGGACGCGGTGACCAGCAGCCGTACCACGCTCACCTGGATGAACAAGTACTTCGCCCTGCAGGACCAGGTCTGGGGCGAGTTGCAGCGCCGCTCCGGCACCGACACGACGATGGCGGCCGCCTGGGACGGCTACGTCGGCTCGCGGCTGAACGTGACGGTGACCGCCAGCGTCGAACAGCTGTCGGCGGACCCGGCGCTGGCCAACTGGCTGACCCTGCAGACCATCCTGGAGAACCAGAACAACACGGACACCTACATCACCGAGATGCGCCGGCAGGTCGCCGCCGCGTTCGGCCAGTTGGACGCGAAGACCGACCAGCTCAGCACGGACCTGCGGCAGCTGTCGGACAAGTACCCGGTCGGCGTGGACGGCACCCGGCCGACCGCCGACGAGCAGGCCGCGCAGAAGAAGAAGTCGGAGGACTTCCAGGCGCAGATCGAGGCGGCCGGCTCCGCGGTGTACATCCTGTCGACGCTGGCCGGCTTCGCCGACGCCAAGTTCGGCCGGGACGTCGCCCTCGCGGGCAACGCGGCCGTCACGATCGCCTCGGCGATCAACAAGTACCTGCCGACGGTGGCGGGTCTGGCCCTGGGCCAGGCACTGACCTCGGCGAGCACCCTGGTGCTCACCGGCAACGTGCTGGGCGCGGTGATGAGCCTGCTGCCGCTGTTCACGGGCGAGAGCGCCTCCCCGGACCAGCTGATCATGGACGAGATCGGCAAGTTGCGCGAGGACGTCGCCAACCTCGGGCAGCAGATGAACGACCGCTTCGACCGGATCGAGAAGGCGCTGACCCAGGTCTACGCCGACGTGATGACCCAGTTCGACCGCCTGTTCCAGGACATCGCGATCGTGCGGGCCGACCTCGCGGACATCGAGCACCGGATCTTCCTGCTGGACGACAAGATCGACACCTTCGCCGCCGCCACCCAGGCCGCGCTGACCGCCGTGGCCACCCAGGACGTCCGCAACAACATCAACCGGTACGTCAACTACCGGGACACCTACGGTCAGGACATCCCCACCTACCAGGAGTACACGACCCCGGAGAACTCCTTCCACTTCACCGCGACCGCGCTGTCCTCCGACGACACCTTCCTGGTGCCGGCCGGCACCTACGGCGCGGCCGACCCGGTCACGACACTGGCCAACCACCGGCCCGCCGGCAGCATCAACTACCTGGCGTGGCTGGCCCGGCAGCGCTTCGACGGCGCCTTCCCGCAGCCGGCCGGCAAGGTCGCCAACCCCGGCGTCTGGGAACTCGGCGCCCGCTCGTACGCGGTGCTGGAAGCCCAGAACCAGCCCTACGCGGTCAAGGTCAGCCCGACCCGCGCCGCACAGATCCAGGCCACCGGGCAGGACATCAACCGGGCCGCCGCGACCTTCAGCAAGCCCACCGCCGACGGGAAGACCAACGCGCTGTTCACCGCCCTGACGGCGAACTACCGCACGGCGGCGAACGGTCTCTCCGACCAGCTGGCGAGGATCCGCACCGCGGAGGTCCAGGAGGGCAAGTCCTACGACCTGTTCGGCACCGCCGACCAGGCCCGCCGCCCGGAGTGGCCCGTCCCGGCCACGCCGGCCGAAGGCACCTGCAGCACCACCCAGGGCCCGACCGCCTCGCGCCCGAAGCCGAGCAACGTCACCAACAACGACCTGGCGTCCCCGTACCTGCTGGCCAACTACCTGGCCCCGGACGGCGCCAAGCCGACCTTCAGCTGGTCGTGCAACGCGGTCGTGTCACTGACCGACCAGAGCTACGACGACGACGGGGTGCTCCACAACTACTACACGGTGACGCTCACCTACCGGAACTACGTGACCTGGCCCGGCGAGAGCACCCGCCGGCCGATCCGCACCCGCACCTTCACCGACGACCCGTTCGAGTCCACCGAACTCGGCATGGCGACGCTCAACCACAACTGGGGCTGGTTCATGGACCGCTTCGAGCAGTTCGCCACCAGCACCGACGAGGACACGACGCTCGCCGACGCCAAGGTCCGGACGCAGAACGCCCTCAACGGCCGGCAGAAGCTGTACTACGACACCGTCGCCTCCCGGTCGGCCGGGTCCGGGGACCTGTCCGCCGCCAACGCCAGGGTGACCGAGGCCGTCACGCTGCTCCAGGCGTACACCGAACTCGGCTGGGCCCGCGCCCTCCAGCAGGACGACCTGCTCAACGGGCTGCTGAACGGCCGCCTGCACCTGCCGGCCGACCTTCCCGGCACGGCCCACGTCACCGACGCCTTCCGGACCGCGTCCGCCGCCTACCAGGGGTGCAACCCGGCCACCGGCGGCGGGCCGTGCACCACCGCCGGACCGTTCGACCCGTACCGCGGCCAGTCGCAGTACACGGCCGGATGCGCGATCGACAGCGGCCCGCTGCCCGGTGACCCGGTCGGCAACTGCCTGCTCTCGGTGTCCCGGAAGCGCACCGACGCGCTCGCCCAGCGGTACGCCGTCCACTCGGCCGAACTGGCCGCGGGCAGCTACACCGAGGGCCTGCCCGCGGTCGACGCGCTGATGACCACCGTCAAGGTGACCGACCTGGCGGTCCGCACCTGACGGCCGGTCACCCGCACGACGCCGGGCGGCCGGGCGGGTTGGGGTAAACGTCCCGCCGGGCGCGGGCCGGCCCCCGGGGCCGCGCGCGGGCCGGCGGGGGGGGGGGGGTGGCCGGGGCGGGCGGGGGCGGCGCGGGCCCCCCCCCCG